>NZ_AULZ01000011.1 GCF_000422545.1 Desulfocurvibacter africanus subsp. africanus DSM 2603 | reverse complement strand
AAGCCATGCCGACGCATGGCTTGCAGAGCATTTTCAAAAGCAAAATGCTCTAATTCCTCGCGCTCCCGCAGCCAGCAAGCGAGGTCTTCATCACGAACTATGCAAAGGATTGAAGGAGTTCAGCGGGGTGTCAAAATCGGCTGTCGCAGGTGCCAAAACCAAGTGCCGCGCTACAATGTCCCCCACGCCCCCAGTCAATAAATGAAACAAAAAGGCAGGGCTATCGAGAGCCTGCCTTTTTTTGTTTTAATTAGGTCTTTGGACTTGCTTGAATCTGACTGGATTCTGATGTGGCGGAGGGAGAGTCCGTCGAATGTTGCATGTAACAGCTTATAATTTAACCGTATCTAATTTTTTAGAAAGAATGTACCCCCAAAGGTACCCCCATGTTTAGATTGGTTGCATCCTGTCATAATGCTGTCTTCGGTGACTTCACCACTGAGCTGCTATTGGGCTGTGGCTTGACTGCTCACTTCTTCAGCGGGTGCCCCGTTTAGGAATGCGGTAAAATAATCTACTCAGAATTGAATCTGCTCGAAGCGGGGCGCGGGATCGCCTGGAAAGAGGTGTTGATGATGCGCATGCTCGCCTCCGTCCGTGTTCAGGTGTGGCCGCTGGCGGCCTGTATCCGCTTGCGCCCGACGTCCATCCGGTGGGCTGGCGAGCCCACTGGCGCGTGCTCCGGTACTTGGCGTCTTTGGGCAATGGCCAGATAGAGCGCGCTGTTGATGAGGCCAATGTGCGTGAAGGCCTGTGGGAAGTTGCCAAGGAACTCGCCGCTGGCCGGATCGAACTGCTCGGGGAAGAGTCCTACGTGGTTGGCGCGTCTGGTCATGCTCTCGAACAGTTCGCCGGCCTGGTCCACGCGGCCTGACATGGACAGACAGTCCACGAGCCAGAAAGTGCACAGCCCGAAGGCTCCCTCCTTGCCCGGCAGGCCGTCGTCGGCCTTGTAGCGGTATACGAGGCCGTTGTCGGTCAGCTGCTCCAGGGTGCGGTTGATGGTTCCGGTGACGCGCGGATCGTTGAAGGGCAGGAACTCCAGGAGCGGCAACCGCAGGTTGGCGGCGTCCAACTCGTCGGAGTCGTAGGTCTGCGTGAATGCCCCAAGGCGCTGGTTGAAGCCGTGTTCGAGCACCTGCCGGCGGATGCGCTCGCGGGATGCGCGCCAGGTGTTCACGTCGCCGGGGAAGCCGTTGCGCTCTGCCAGGAGCACTGCCCGGTCCAGGGCCACCCAGGCCATGGCCTTGGAGTAGGTGAAGGGGCGCGGCCCGCCGCGCATCTCCCAGATGCCCTGGTCCGGCCGCTCCCAGACCCGGCAGACATGGTCCGCCACCGAGGAGAGGAAGCCCTTGAGTCGCTCGGGCAGCTTGAGCCCTCGCCTGACGATCTCATACCCGGTGTTGAGGACTTCGCCATAGGTCTCAAGCTGGAACTGGTCGGCGGCCTCGTTGCCGATGCGCACGGGCCTGGAGCCCCGGTAGCCCTCCAGGTGATCCAGGGTCGTCTCAGGCAGCTCGTGCTCGCCGTGTAGGCCGTACATGATCTGCAGGTCGAGCTTCTGCTCGCAGCAGATCTCGGCTGTACGCTCGGTCCAGAAGAGCAGGTCAGCAGCCTCGTCATCGTGGCCGATGGACACGAGCGCCTGGGCGGTCAGGGATGCATCGCGCAGCCAGGCGAAGCGGTAGTCCCAGTTGCGCACCCCGCCGATCACCTCGGGCAGGGAGGTTGTGGCCGCTGCGGCGATGGCCCCGGTGTCGGCGTGGGTCAGGAGCTTGAAGGCCAGAGCCGAGCGGGTGATCAGGCCCTTCCATTCGCCGGCCCAGACGCGCTTCTCCACCTCTCCTTCATGAATGGCCCAGGCGTGCCACGCCTCGTGTGTGCGCCCGAGAGCTTCAAAGCTCTCCTTGATGTCGGCTCCACGTCCATCACTGCCCCAGCGCGTCACTAAGGCCAGCCTTTGCCCAGGCTCCAGGGCGATGCGAGTCCGCAGCACAGGGCCGAAGCCGTCGTCGTCCACGCGCACCTCCGACCTGTCCGACAGGCCGGAAAGCCCGGCCAGGGTCATGGCCTCGCCGCCGCCCAGGGCGAGCCACATATCGCCCCGGCGTTCCAGGCGCATCGAGGCTCGGGCGTAGTCGACGCGCGGGGACCATTCCACCTCGGCTTCGAGCCTTCCGCCCCTGCATTCCAGTATCCGGTGTATTTCGGGCTCGGCTCGGGAATCGCCGCAGCCGTTGATGTCGCCCTCCAGGGGCATGAAGTCTGTCACGACCAGTTCGCCCTGCTCGCTGCGAAATTCGGTGCGCAGGATATTGGTGTCTTCAAGGTAAGCCTGCTCCCCGTGGCCGCCGCCCGGCAGGCCGACCTGGAAGCGGCCCCCGCGCCGCGAGTCGAGCAGTGCCGCGAAGACGCTCGGCCGGTCGAGGTGCGGCAGACAGCACCAGTCGATGGAGCCGTCGAGGGCCACGAGCGCGACCGTACGCAGGTTGCCGATGAGCGCGTAGTCGGAGATGGGCTTGTAGCTGCCGGAGTAGCCGGGGGAGGGTTCGCGGTGCGCCATATGCCTCCTCAGGCCGCCAGGCGCGACAGGGACGGGAGCACCCGTTTGCCGAAGTCGCGGATGAACTGTTCTTGGCCCCGGTTCACGTTGTGCAGGAAGACCTCCTCGAAGCCCATCTCCAGGTCTTCGGCGATCCACTCGGCGTGCCGATCCAGATCGGCCGAGACACGGACCATCGCGCGCAGGTCGTCCCCGGAGATCATGCTTCCCACTGCGTCGAATTGACCAGGCAAGCGCAGGTCCGAGAGGACCTTGCTAGGGAAGATGTTGTTGCGCCACTGCGCAAGCCCCTGTTCCAAGGCCTCCTTCTCGTCGCGGGCATAGGATAGCTGCACCTTGAGGCGCATGGGCTTGCCATTACCCCCGCCCCGGCGAAAGGCTTCGACCACCTCTTTCAGCTTGTCGGCGGGCTGAGAAATGGTGATAAGCCCGTCGGCCCAGGAGCCGACCCACTCGGCGGTCTCCGAGGTGATGGCCGCGCCGATGATGGCCGGGGGCTTGGCCGGACGGCTGTAGAGCCTGGCCTCCTCGACCTGGACATGGCCGTGGCGGGTGACGGTCTCGCCGGCCAGGAGCGTGCGGATGATCTCGACCGATTCCAGGAGACGCTCGTTGCGCGCCTGCTTGGCCGGCCATTTGTCTCCCGTGATGCCCTCGTTGAGCAGCTGTCCGCTGCCCACGGCGATCCAGAAGCGCTCCGGGAACATCTCGGCCAGGGTCGCCGCGCCCTGGGCCACGATGGCCGGGTGGTAGCGCTGGCCGGGCGCGTTTACCACGCCCATGGGCAGGCTCGTGGCCTGCAGCGCCGCTCCGAGCCAGGCCCAGGCCAGCCCGCTGTTGCCTTGCGCCTCGCCCCAGGGGTGGAAATGGTCCGAGCTGAGCACGGCCTGAAAGCCCGCCTCCTCGGCTTGGCGCGCCAGTTTGAGAAGCTGGCTCGGCGGGAACTGCTCGTGGGATGCGTGATAGCCGATTCGCATGGGTCAACCTCCCTTTGGGCTCAGCGTAGTAGACCGATGAAGTAGATGGCCGAGAAGAAGCCGTAGAAGAGCACGACGCCGAGCGTGGCCGTGAACCAGACTGGCCCCGGCCGGAACTCGGGGGGCAATCGCCGCTGGTTGAGCCACAGGGTCAGGCCCACGACCACGGGCATGTGCGCGGCCGAGACGATGCCGCCCACGGACAGAATGGACACGGGATCGCGCACCAAGAAGAAGGCCACTATGGGCGCGGCTGTGAGCACGACGAGCACGTAGGCGTTGCGCAGGCGCAGTCTGCTGGCTGTCATGCGACGCAGCCAGCCGGGCAGATCCTCGTCGCGCCTGCCCCGGCGCAGAGTCATGAGCGTGGCGTCCGCGTACATGCGGCTCCAGCCGTCCTGGTTGGCTAGGATGGAGCCCCACAAGGCAACGAACATGCCGAGTACGAGCACCCACAGCCCGGCCGGCCCCCAGACCTGCGTGAGCAGGTTGGCCAGGTCCTCGGCCACGCGCACGCCCTCGGGGATGATGCCAAGCGGCCGAAGCAACTCCGCGCCCAGTGTCAGGAAGGACACGTTGACCAGCGAAGCCCCGACCACGCCGATGGCTGCCGTAATGCCCATGGTCACGAGCCAGGAGCGAAGCCAGCCGCGCTCCTCGGCCCCTGGCCGCCGCCCACGCTTCGCCTCGCCCGGGTCGAGCAGTTCACCGCCGTACCCGCGCGCGGCCACCCAGTAGGAGAACCACATGACGCCCGCAGCCCCGGCCAGGAGAAAGCCCACCCAGGGCAGGACGAAGAATGCGTCGAAATCGGCCGGGAGCGTGGGAACCATGCCCGAGGCCAGCGCTCCCCAGCCCGGAAAGACCATGAGCGCCGTGACGAAGGCTGACAGGATGAGCACCGCGGCCATGATGGTGGTGAGCTTCTCCAGTTTCTTGTAGCGGCCGCTGACCACCAGGACCGCCGAGAGGAGGATGATGCCCACGGCGTAGAAGGCCTGGCTGCCCGGCAGGGCCAGCATGAGCGCGCTGCCCGCCAGCCCGGCGATTCCGGCCACCACGGCCACGCCGCTGATCAGGCCAGGCAGGAAGATGAGCCACACGGCCCAGCCGCGCGGGCCCGGCACGGAGTCGTAGCCGACGAGGATGGTCCGGCCAGTGACCACGGAGTAGCGGCCCATCTCGCGGATCATGACCCAGGTCAGAAAGGCCACGAGCACGGCCATCCAGAGCATGGCGAAGCCGTAGCGCGAGCCCACGCGCGGGGTGAACAGGATGGAGCCCGAGCCCACGGAGGAGACCATCCACATGAGCCCCGGCCCGTACCAGGACCACCTGTCCCTGCCGCGCGGCGCGGGCGCGACCTCTGGTCGCAGTTGCTCCCTGGCTTGGCCCGGGGACGGATCGTGGGCCTGACCAGAGGGCCGTGCGCGCGCCGGGGCCATGCTCTCGCCCGACTCGGCAGCCTTGGCCTTGGCCTGGGCGGCCCTGTTTCCTGCCTGCCTGCTCATGACCTCATCCGTCCACTGGCATGGCCGACAGGTTGAGCCAGGCGTTTTCGGCCTGACTTGTATCCCGGCGCAGGAACTGGACCACGACCGGCTCGTCCGAGTGGAGCAGGCAGGCGTAGTCCGTGTCCAGCGGCACGGGGAAAGGGTCGATGAGGTCGTTGATCCGCACGCACCGCGTACGCCTGGCAGGCACGCTCATTCTGTACGGCCCCACGGGGTCGCGATCGGCGTAGAAGACGGTCATCTCGACCTTGGCGTCGAGGGGACCGGCGTTGAGCAGGCAAATTTGGTCCTGGCTGGAGTAATCCGGCTCCGGGCCGTTGCCGCGCAGAGGGATGCGCCCACCGGTCATGGCCCAGGCCTTTCTGCCGATGTGAGTCATGTGGCCTCCGTGTCCCGTGCGTTTTTTCGCAGGTTCATTCGCCGAACAGCTCCCGCAAGTAGGGGTTGAGGAGCACGCCGTCCGGGTCCATGCGCCTGCGCAGGGCCATGAATTCGTCCCATCTGGGGTACATGGATCGCAGTTCCCCGGCTCGCCGCGTGTGCTTCTTGGCCCAGTGGGGCCGGCCGCCGTAGTCGAGGAGTATGGGCTCGATGTCCTTGAAATAGTCCCAGAACGGCAGGCCCGCGTTGTGGTGCAGGGAAATGGTCGCGCTCTCGCGGCCCGTGGCCGCGCTCAGGTAGTAGTCGTCGGCGGCCACGGTTCGGTAGAGCACGCGCCAGGCCACCTTCTTGCGCCAGCGCTCCCTGACTCGGCGGCGCACCTTGAGGAAGCACTCGGGCGCGGCCTCGCGCGGCAGGAAGTACTCCATCTCGTCAAACTTGAGGTCGCGGTGCCTGGGAATGACTTCGTGGCTGAAGCCTCGCATCTCCTTCTGCAAGGTCGCATACGGAATGTCCCGCATGCCCTCGCTCGGCGGGTTGAGGGTCCGCAGCTTGGCCTCGTCGCTGCGTGGGTACCAGTAGAAGTCGAAGTTGCGGTTGCCCTCGATGAGTTCGTCCAGGTGGGCCAGGCAGCCCTCGATGTGCGTGCACCACTCCTTGCGCTCCAGCTTGAAGGCCGGTAGCAGCCGCAGGCGCAACTCGGTGAAGATGCCCAGCGAGCCCAGGGACACGCGCAGCGCCTTGACCAGTTCCGGGTCATCCTCGATGTCGAAGGGCACGATCTCGCCCGCGCCCGTGACCATGCGGCCGCCGATGAGGTGCGAGGAGAGGATGTTCAGGTCCTTGCCCGTGCCGTGCGTGCCCGTGCCGATAGCCCCCACCAGGGATTGCAGGTCCACATCGCCTAGGTTGGCCATGGACAGGTTCAGCTCACGAAATATCGCGCCGGCCTCCTTGAGCATCAGGCCCGAGCGGACCGTGGCCTCGTTCCGTTCCGGATCGTGGGAGGCCAAGCCCTTGAAGCGCTCCATGGACACGAGCGCGTGTTCCGTCTCCACGAGCGGGGTGGAGGAATGGCCCGCGCCGGCCACGCGCACCGTGCGGCCCTGGTCGGCCGCCCGAAGCACGATCTCGCGCAGCTCTTCCTCATTGGCCGGGGTCTCCACGCTGCCCGGTGTGAACCTGAGGCTCCCCGACCAGTTGGTCCATTCCTGGGGCATGGCTTGCCTCCTCGCCTTGTTTTTTCCGCGTTCGCGGAGGGACATCCGGCGAGGATAGGCCATCGGCGGGCTCATGAGAACCCTGTGCGGCTATATTTGGGATGGCAATAGGCTTCCGCGAGGCCTTGCCTTTCCACTTCAGCGGCAGGAAGACCGCGGACCAGCCAGGAATCCGAGGAAGATCACTGGTTAGTTCGCCTCGTCACTGGCCTCGTCCAGGATTGCCTCGCGCCATTCGCGCCTGAGCGGCATGAGCGGGGGCATGGGCGCGTGCTGGGTCGGGGTGGTGGGCACGGCCACATGCCTCTTGCGGTCATTGGATGAGGCCTTCTTCATGAACATGTTGTAGATGGCCCACTGCGAACGGCTGCGGCCGTCCCGCAGCGGAAAGCGGCTCGCAAGGCTTGGCCATGAGTAGAACCGTCTGAAGGACGACCTGTGTTCGTCGCGCAGCGTTTCGGCCATCATGCCCGCGGGCTTGTAGACGACATGGGCCTGGTCGTACTTGCTCCAGTCGTACGAGACGATGCGCCCGGTCCGCTTTAGTTCATACCATGGCAGCGTGCCCGGATAGGGTGTGAGCACCGAGAATGCGCACATGTCGAAGTCTGCTTCGATGTTGAAGCGCACCGTGGCCTCGAAGACGCTCTCGTCATCGGTGTCGAAGCCGAACATGGACAGGCCGAAGACCATGATGCCGTGGGAATGAATCTTCTCCACGAGCCGGGCGTAACTTTCCGGCTGGTTGATGCCCTTGTTCACGCTTTTGAGCGTTCGCGGCGATATGGACTCGAAGCCGATTCTCATCATGTAGCAGCCGCTCTCGGCGGCCAGCGCGAGCATCTCGTCGTCTCCGGCCCGCCTGCTGGTAACCCCGGCCTGCCAACGTACTCCCCGGCCGCGCAGGGCATTCATGAGCTTCTTGGGATGCTCCCTGGAGCCGAAGAAGTCCGCGTCGTTCAGGGCGATGCGGCGCTGGCCGCAGGCATCGATTTCGCGCAGGACGTCATCGATGGGCCGAGGGCGGACTCGCTGGCCGTTCATGAGCGATTCCGCGCAGAAGGTGCAGCCCTGCTTGCAGCCGCGCGCGGTCTGGATGAAGGCGTGGTTCACGTAGCGGTTCGACTTCACCAAGTCGTAGCGGAGCATGGGCATGTCGCCCATGGTGCAGAGCCTGTCCGCCTTGTAGATGCCGCGCATGCTTCCGGCATCCAGGTCGTCGAGCAGCCTGTCCATGACCAGTTCGGCCTCACCCATGACCACCGCGTCGGCGTGCTCCAGGGCCTTCCTGGCCATGAGGCTCGGGTGTACGCCGCCCATGACCACGGGCACGCCGCGTCGGCGGAATTCGTCGGCGATCTCGTAGCCGCGCAAGGCGTAGGCGGTCATGGCCGAAATGCCCACGAGGTCCACCTTCATGTCGAAATCGATACCTTCGATGTTCTCGTCCGTGAGGACAACCTCGTAGCGCTCGCGCGGGATGAGCGCTGCCACGGCCAGGAGCCCGGCCAGCGGCGAGTAGAGGGCTCGGTTAAATACATGGGTCGCGTGGTCAGCGAGTTCGTCCGCGGATTGATAAGGTGGATTGTCCGGCTGCGCATGGCTCTCCCTGTATTGTTTGGACCAACCAGAGGCGATCTCCGGGCCGGCGATTGCCCTCTCCACTCGGAACAGCTCTCTGACGCTCCTGCCATCAGTTCCCCCGCGCGCTTACCTCTGGAGAATGTCTTGCCGGCTGCTCCCAGGGGGAGCCACTCATTATACCCATTCCGCAGGCTGTATTGAAGCCAATTCCGCCTTTAGCTTCGCTGCTTCTTTGGTGAAGGGGGATATACCATTACACCTGGAGTATTGCTTGCGGCTGCGCTTGCAGGAGCAGATCTGCCGCTCAGCCTCGAACAAGTCGGTAGCAATGAGACCGATAATCCTTGTCTGCGCTTTTGCAGCTTGCTTATCATGGGATGCTCCCGGCCCTTTCCAGGGTTGTCAGGAAATTTCAGCAGGGGAGCGCATTCGCCAAGCAATTGGAGGCTCCCGGCATAACCTGCGCGACGATATAAGCAAGGAGGCAGCATGAGCGAGCAGCGCAAGGAAAAGGTCATTCTGGATGAGCGCAGCAAGGACAAGGACCTTGAGCAGCATAGGGAGGATTCCTCGGGCCAGTACCTGACCACCAACCAGGGCGTGCGGCTGAGCCACACCGACGACTCCCTGAAAGTCGGGGAGCGCGGTCCGACGCTCATGGAGGACTTTCATTTCCGCGAGAAGCTGACCCACTTCGACCACGAGCCCATCCCGGAGCGGGTCGTACACGCGCGCGGCTCGGCCGCCCACGGCTTCTTCGAGTGCTACGAGCCCATGGGCGAGTACACCATGGCCGGCTTCCTGTCCGAGGCGGGCAAGAAGACGCCGGTCTTCGTGCGCTTCTCGCAGGTCGTGGGCAACAAGGGCTCGGCCGACACGGTGCGCGACGTGCGCGGCTTCGCCACCAAGTTCTACACCGACGAGGGCAACTACGACCTTGTGGGCAACGACATCCCGATCTTCTTCATCCACGACGCCATCAAGTTCCCGGACCTCGTGCACTCCATCCAGCCCGAGCCGCACAACCACATGCCGCAGGCCTCGGCGGCCCACGACAACTTTTGGGACTTCATCTCGCTCATGCCCGAGTCCACGCACATGATCATGTGGCTTTTGTCCGACCGGGGCATCCACAGGAGCTACCGCATGATGGAAGGCTTCGGGGTCAACACCTTCCGCTTCGTCAATGCGCAGGGCAAGGCCCGCTTCGTCAAGTTCCACTGGAAGCCCAAGTACGGCATGCACTCGCTGGTCTGGGACGAGGCCCAGAAGATCGCCGGCAAGGACCCGGATTTCCTGCGCCGCGACCTGTGGGAGTCCATCGAGATGGGCGACTACCCCGAGTACGAGTTCGGGGTGCAGATGATCGACGAGAACGACGAGTTCAAGTTCGATTTCGACGTGCTCGACCCGACCAAGATCTGGCCCGAGGAGGACGTGCCGGTGAAGATCATCGGCAAGATGATCCTGAACCGCAACCCGGACAACTTCTTCGCCGAGACCGAGCAGGTGGCCTTCCACCCCGGCAACCTCGTGCGCGGTATCGACGTGACAAACGATCCGCTCCTGCAGGGCCGGCTCTTCTCCTACCACGACACGCAGCTTATCCGCCTGGGCGGCCCGAACTTCCACGAGATACCCATCAACCGTCCGCTGGCCCCGGTGCGCAACAACCAACGCAGGGCCTACCACCGGCAGGCCATCAACATGGGCCGCGTCAACTACTTCCCCAACTCGCTGGGCGGCGGCCACCCCAAGCCGGCCCCAGCCGAGGAGGGCGGCTACGTGCACTACACGGAAAAGGTCGAGGGCAGGAAGATCCGCAACCGTAGCGAGAGCTTCCGGGACTACTTCAGTCAGGCCAAGCTGTTCTGGAACAGCCTGTCCATGCCCGAGAAGAAGCACCTGGTGAACGCGGCCCACTTCGAGCTGGGCAAGGTCGAGACCATGGCCGTGCGCGAGCGCATGGTCGGGCTATTCAGCCAGGTCGACGACGACCTGGCCAGGCAGGTGGCCATGGGCATCGGCGTGCAGCCCCCGTCCGGGTCCAATGGAGCTAAGCTGACCAGATCCTCGCCGGCCGTGAGCATGGCCGGCACGGTCAAAACGGCCCAAAGCCGGCGCGTGGCCATCCTGATAGCTGAAGGCTACAACCACGACGAGCTGTCCCTGGTCAAGGACGGCCTCAAAAAGGCCGGGGTGCACGTCAAGGTCGTGTCCATGTTCCTTGGCAAGCTGAAGAGCCTGGACGGCCAGGAGGTTGAGGTGGACAAGCACTACGTGTCCACGGCCTCGGTGCTCTTCGACGCGCTCTACGTTCCCGGCGGCAAGGACAGCGTGGAGGCCATGAAGGGGCATGGCGAAGCCATCCACTTCATCAACGAGGCCTTCAAACACTGCAAGCCCATCGCGGCCTTGACCGAAGGCATCGAGCTGCTCCAGGCCTCCGATATCAAGGGGATCACCTTCGCCGAGCTGGGCAAGTGCGGGCAGATCGCCGCGGACAAGGGCGTGGTCAGCGCCTGCGGCCCGGTGGACATGGACGCTTTCCTCAAGGCCTTCGAAGAGGCCATCGCCCAGCATCGCCATTGGGACAGGGAGGAGAAGGATCAGGTGCCGGCCTAGGCCGGTCATGCGCCGGGGAGGTCTCTTTGCTGGGCCTCCCCTTTTCGCGGCGGCCAGCGCATGAGGGGCTCGGCCGCTGCGTTGGTTCCCGAGGTGATGGTGGGCTATGCTCATGACCAGCAAGAATTACCTGAAGCTGATGGTCAACCTAGCCAAGGAGCGGCGCGAATGGCTAATACGGACAGGAATGCCGGACGGGCCGAGTGGCATGCCCAGGAACTAGACAAGGTACTTGAGCGGCTTGAGACGGATCGAGACGGGCTTTCCCCTGACGAAGCCGAGAAGCGGCTTGACGAGCACGGACCCAATGCCCTGGAAGGGACCGAGGGCAAGAGCCTGCTCGGGGTCGTGCTCAAGCAACTCAAGAGCCCGCTCATCTACCTGCTGGCTGCCGCGGCCGCGGTCTCTCTGCTTGCGGGCAAGACCATCGACACGATCGTCATCGCCGTGGTCGTGCTGCTCAACACCATCCTCGGCGTAGTCCAGGAGTACCGGGCCGAGCGCGCCCTGGAAGCCCTCAAGAAGATGTCCGCCCCGCGCGCCAAGGTAAGGCGCGGCGGCAAGGGCAAAGAGGTCGAGTCCAGGGACATCGTGCCCGGCGACATCCTGCTTGTGGAATCGGGCGACAGCGTTGCCGCCGACGCACGGCTCATCGAGGCCTCGGAACTCAAGGTGGACGAGTCGGCCCTGACCGGCGAGTCCGAGCCTGTGGACAAGAAGCCCGACCGGGTCGAGGCTGACGCTCCGGTCTCGGAGCGCGGCAACATGCTGTTCATGTCCACCCATGTCACCGGCGGGCGAGGTCGCGCCGTGGTCGTGGCCACGGGCATGGACACCGAGATGGGCAATATCGCAGGGGAGGTCCGCCAGGCCGAGCGCGGCGAGACTCCGCTCCAGCGTCGGCTGCGCCGGCTTTCCATCGCCATCGGCGTAGCCGCCGTAGGCTTGGCCGGTGGCGTTTTCGCCCTGGGTTACTTCACGGGCTACGAGTGGCGGGAGATGCTCCTCTACTCCGTGGCCGTGGCCGTGTCGGCCATTCCCGAGGGGTTGCCGGTGGTTATCAGCGTGACCCTGGCCCTGGGCGTGCGCAGGATGGCCGATCGCAATGCCGTGATCCGCCAGCTGCCTGCTGTGGAGACCCTGGGCTCGACCACGGTCATCTGCTCGGACAAGACCGGCACCATCACCAAGAATCAGATGACCGCCGTGCGCTTGTGGGCGGGGGGGCGCTTCTACGAGGTCACCGGACAGGGTTTCTCGCCTGATGGCGAGATACGTCCAGAGTCTGGCGATTCGGGCGGCCAGGGTGGTTCGGACGGCTCCGGGAATTTCGGCGAGCGGGACAAGGCCCTGGACATGCTCATGCGCATCGGCGTCCTGGATAACCACGCCGAGATCGCGGAGGCGGACGGCGGTTGGAAGGTTGACGGCTCGCCGACCGAAGGCGCGGTCCTCGTGGCCGGCATCAAGCACGGCCTGGACTATGAGGAGGCCAGGAAGAAACACCCGGCCGAGTCCGAGATTCCGTTCTCAAGCGAGCGCAAGTACATGGCCTCACTACACCGCTTTCCAGACGAGGGCCGGGATCTCATCCTGGTCAAAGGCGCGCCGGAGCGCATCCTCGAGTTCTGCTCGCGCGTGCTCGAAGACGGAGAGTCAGTCGAGCTTGGCGATGAGCGCAGGCGCGAGATCCAGGGGATTTACGACGAACTGGCCGGCCAGGGGCTGCGTGTAGTGGCAGGTGCCTTTCGCGAGCACAAACAGGGCGGGGGCGACATCCGCCCCGAGAACGTCGAGGACGGGCTGATCCTGGCCGGCATGTGGGGTCTGGTGGACCCGGCCAGGCCCGAGGCGGTCCAGGCCATCGCCGACGCACGACGGGCTGGCATGAAGGTGGTCATGATCACCGGCGATCACGCGGCGACGGCCAGGGCCATCGCGCGTAAGGTCGGCATCGCCGAGGAGGGCGACGAAGTTCTGACCGGCAAGGACATCGACTTCATGAGCGACGAGGACCTCGGGCGCAGGGCCAAGGGAGCCTCGGTCTTCGCCAGGGTCTCCCCGGAGCACAAGGTGCGCATCCTGCGCGCCTATCTGAGCCAGGGCGAGATTGTGGCCATGACCGGAGACGGTGTAAACGACGCCCCGGCACTCAAGGGCGCGAGCATCGGCGTGGCCATGGGCCAGGCAGGCACCGAGGTCGCGCGCGAGGCCTCGGACATGGTCCTAACCGATGACAACTTCGCGACCATCGTCGTGGCCGTGGAAGAGGGCCGAAGCATCTTCGGCAATCTGCGGCGAGTGGTCTTCTTTCTGCTGACCACCAACCTGGGCGAGATCATCACGCTCATTGCCGCCTTGGCCCTGAGGCTGCCGCTGCCGGTCACGGCCGTCATGATCCTGTGGATCAACCTGCTGACCGACGGCGTGAGCACCGTCCCACTTGGCGTGGAGCCACGCCACGGCGACCTATTGGATCGGCCCCCGCGCTCGCCCGAAGAAGGCATCCTGAACAAGGCCACGGTGCGCAGGATTGCCTTGCTGGCCCCGATCATGGCCGCTGGCACTCTGGGGCTTTTCGTCCACCAACTGCCGCAGGGCGAGAACTACGCCCGGACCATGGCCTTCACGACTCTGGCCGCCTTCCAATGGTTCCAGGCCCTGAACGCCCGCTCGCACTACCGCTCCATCTTTTCCCTGAACCCCCTGGGCAATCGCTGGCTCGTGCTCGGCCTGGCCGTGGCCATCATGCTTCAGCTTGCCACGGTCTACCTGGAGCCCCTACGCCAGGTCTTTGGCACCGTGCAGCTGTCGCCCATGGATTGGGGACTGGCGATTCTCGTGGCCAGCAGCATTCTGGCGGTGGACGAGATCATGAAGTTAATCGGGCTACACGAGAGACCGCAGGAGGGCAGGCAGGCGAGATCACAGGCTGGTAACTGATATGTGCGATGGCGAAACCATGATGACCATCCTTGCCAGGATGATTGATCAAAACTCAATTGAAACGATTATAAGAGTTCAAACAGGCAAGTAAGGATTTAATCAAGCTATTTTGTTGGATATGGATCAAGTCAAATTGATTAAAGGATCCCAGAGGCTGTCATGAACGGTCTTTCAAGCGGCTGGAATCATACCAGAAGCGAACTTGCGAGCTGTAAAGGTTTCTTGCAGGACTTCAGTCACTTACGTGATGGTTCATAACACGCTCTAGTGGCATAGCAGTGGTTCCAATGTGTGGGGTAACTGGATTCCTTTTGAAGCTTGCTTACCCCATACTAACCCCCACCTACCCCCGGATGCCAAAAGACATAACAGGACAAAGCAGGACTATTTCTAGCCTGCTGCCCCTTGGTTTGTTTGAATTTTTAGACTTGGCTGGATAAGGCTGGATTCTGATTTGGCGGAGGGAGAGGGATTTGAACCCCCGGACGGGTTACCCCGTCAGCGGTTTTCAAGACCGCCGCCTTAAACCACTCGGCCATCCCTCCGTATCTCGTCAACATACCAGTAAAAGGGAAGCTCTTCAACTGCACTCGCGAGGGTACACCTGCGAGGTAGCGCAAGCGCAGCATAATGGTCGAAAAAGTCATTAGGTTTCAGCCATATGAATTGAGTCGCCGACTTGCTCTCTACCCACCGGGCAGCATGGTCCTCAGCTTTCCTGTGCCTGCCGGGCCAGGAAGGCCTGGAAGCCTGTACTGAAATGTTGCGAGGAAAACCTGTGCGCGTGCTCGGCAATGATGCGCGGATCAAAGCGCGATTCCTGCTGCTCGAAAGTGCGCATGCACGTGGCAAGGCTCTCGGCATCCTGATTCGAAAAGAAGAGGCCGCTAACGCCGTCCAGCACCGTTTCCAAAGCTCCGCCGCGAGCGTAAGCCAGGACAGGTGCGCCGCTGGCCATAGCTTCCACAGGGACAATGCCGAAGTCCTCTTCGCCGGGGAAGAGCAGCGCCCGGCAGCGCGCATAGTGCTCCCGGAGAACCGCGTCGGGTTGCCGACCCAGGAACACGATATCCTTGCCGGCCCTTTTCTGGAGTTGCTTGCGGCATTCTCCGTCCCCGATGATCACCAAGCGTCTGCCGAGCCTGGTGCAGGCTTCCACGGCCAGATCAGCCCGCTTGTAGTCCACGAGTTGGCCCACGAAAAGATAGTAATCCTCACGCCTTCTGCTCGCAGAGCAGGCGGAAAGATCCACGGGTGGATGCAGCACCGTGCATTCGCGCCTGTAATGCTTGCGCACCCTGCGGGCAACGTGCTCGGAATTGGCCGCGAAACCGTCCACTCGTGCGGCCGAGGCAAAATCCCACAGGCGCAGATAGTGAGTCAGGGGAACCATGAGCGCGGCGGTCAGCCAACCGGCGGAGCGCCGGTACTCGTGGTACATGTCCCACAAATAGCGCATGGGAGTGTGGCAATAGCAGAGGTGCAGCGTATCCGGACCGGTCAAAACGCCCTTGGCGGGACCAGACTCGCTGCTAATGACCAGATCGTATTCGCGCAGGTCGAGTTGCTCCAGGGCCAGTGGCATGAGCGGCAGGTAATGCTTGTAAAGGCGCCGCGCACGAGGCAGCCGCTGAATGAACGTCGTGTGGACTTTGTGGCGCCGGATGGTGTCCGAGACCTCTTCCGGATCATAGACATGCGTGTAGATGTCAGCCTGGGGAAACAAATTGCATAGGGCCTCGAGGACCTTTTCCCCTCCGCGCATGCCCACGAGCCAATAGTGGACGATGGCGACTCGTTTGAAGGACGATATCATGGAATTCCTAGTCGGTTTGGGCAGTATCAGAACGCTGCGTAGATCCTGCCTACATCAATACCCGCGATGACCTGGCCGGCATACTTTTCGCCTATGCGCAGACCCTTGTCGATGGATTCGGAACGGATGCCGTACTGGGCGGACATGTAGGCTTCCAGGAAGGCCGAGAGGTGGTCGGCCACGCGCACCAGTTCGCCGTCATAAGGGTCGAACCCGTCGGCGTTGAAAGAGCTGCCGATGTCGGCGCTGCTGACCTTGAGCGGTTTGCGTCCTTCGTCTTGGGATTGGCGTATCTTGCTGTCGAACTCGTCCTGGATGAGGTAGGCCAACTCCGGCTTCCAGGTCTGGGGAAGAAGCCCGAAGATTTCCCTTTCAGCCAGTTGCTTTTCGATGTTTGCGATGACGTCGGGTAACCTTTCCACGGAGCTTTTCACCGGCGAGATGATGTCGCGCGTGACCGCCTCGGGCAGATCGTGCAACAGCCCGCCAAAGAAGTTGTTGTAGCTGCGCCGCGCGCATGCACCGACCTCACGGGAAAAGAACCAGGAGAGGCAGGCCACGAGCATCATGTGCCCAAGCACGGAAGTGCGCGGAATTCGCGGAGTTTGCCCCCAGCGGATCTGGAAGCGGAGTTGCCCGCAGAGATCGATGAAACTGGCCAGGGGATGGTTGGTTACCAGCCTGCGCATGCCCACGAGATCCAGGAAAGGCTCCATGCGGTTCATGAGCGAGGTGTGGATTTCCTCGATCTGGTATCCGCGAGGGTTGGTATGGCGAATTATGCGGAACTCCCAGAACGTGGCGTATAGATGCGCCGCGTCGAGCACCAGCCGGGTATGCTTATCGAGATAAGCATCATCCATAAGATAGGATCGGAACTCCTCACGGATGACTTGATCATCCAGATGAGCTTCCATTTGTCTATAAACCCATTCGTTCAATTCGCGGAAGACATCCGGGTGTTCCTCGCGAATACGGTTGTAGATCGGCGACTTGATGTCGGAAATGACGATGCGGCGCATGAGTTCGAAAATTCCGCCGTTTATCAGCCGCTCCCAGTTCACCGCCCGACCGGCATCTTCTTCGCAGCGCCCCAGACACCAGGCAATGATCATCTTGTGCGCGGTCTTGTCCATTTCCACCAGTTCAACAGGCCGGATCTTTTCATTCCAGCGCTGGATGGAAAAAGCGTCGAACAGCCTGATGGCCAGGGATTTATTGAGCATGGCTTACCTGTAGGTAGTAATGAAGAAGCTGTTTTCGCAACGGCGATAGGCACTATAGCCGCCTTGACCCTGAGGCACAATCGGGCTGCTTCAGATCGGCCATAGGAGCAATGGGAGACTTGCCTGTTTTTGGACCAATCAAGCCCAGGGGAATGGCATCTAGGCCGCACGAGGTATTGCGGTGCCCATGATCCCCAAAATGGTTCCAACAGTTGTCGAGGAAGCTCGGCGGAAGGGAATCAGAAGCGTAAGCTTTTGTTGAAATGGCGGTGAGGACGTCAGTGCCAGGCCAACGGTGTTGGCCTGGCTTCGTTTTTTGGAAGGAACTACTTGGAAGCAGGAAGCGAAGCACCAATTTTCTTAAGTAATTCGTTCTCAAGCGTTCCGAGAGAGACGCATTTCATCTCCATGCCATATACCGGATCATTTTTTAAGTACTCGCCTTTGATGTCTGTTTTTAGAGTAATCAAATTGTCAGCAGCAACAACTCCTACGGTGACAAACGTATGCGTACGGTTATCCTTTATATAAGGAATTCCCATGGTTTCACCACAGTCACAATCATTATAGCTAAGCGGAATCATTCGGGGAGAAGTAGTCAGGATTCCAACCTCATTGTCGGAAGAAGATAATTGGTAACCCTCAAGAACTAATATCGTCTTAACTGAAGAGAGAATCTCTTGCTTTGATGCAGCCACACTTAGTTGGTGTTGCTTGGGTTCTAGTTTGGAAGGGGTATATGTAGCTGCGCATCCATAAGTTGATACAATAAGAAAAAAGAGTAATGGGAGAAGCCTCATATTATCCTCCTGGAAGATGTATGAACAGTTGGATGGCTACTGCTTGGCGATAGAAAGCCTTTATGGATTCGAACTAATGGCTGTCAGATGATTTATAAAATATAGCATTGGGAGGTGGATGGGTCAATTTCTGCTGCAAGCCCTTTGGGGACAAGGGGCATGCTTTCGCCATGATCCGCTTCCATGGTTATGGCATTTTACATTTGCCCTGGTTTCTCGCGACTCCACTAAGCCCCCTTTATATTGAGGGCGGCCCAGAGGTGCGCGGCAACCAGCGCGCGCCACGGCGAAAAGGGAGCAAGCCATTGCCTTGTTTGCTCGCTGGTGAGTTTTTCCGTGCAGCCGAGCAGCGCTTGCAGGCTGCGGCGGACAGCGGCATCTCCATGCAATGACCCATCCAGCCAGCCAAAGCCGCGCAGCAGGGTGTATTCCACGGTCCACGGCCCAATCCCGCGTATGGCCAGAAGCTGTTCGCGGATAGTATCGACGGGCAGTGCATCCACCCACGCGTCCAAAGGCAAGCGGTGCTCACTAATCAAGTGGCAAAGGATCATCAGCGTCTGCGCCTTTGCCTGTGAAAACCCGGCCTGCCGCAAATCCGCTTCGGTTAGGCGCGAAAGACGTTGGGCATCCGGATGGCAGGCGAGGCCGCTCGAATGCCGCACACCTGCGGCAAGGATCATCCTGCGACGCAGGGATATGGCCACGCCCAGGCTGATTTGTTGTCCGGTAATGGCCCAGGCCAGAGCTTCGAATGGGGTGGCGGTAAGCGGCACTCGCAGCCCAGGATGCCCAGCGATAAGCGGTCCCAGCTGCGGATGCGCCCGATACGTGCGCTCGAAGTCGTCGATCTGCTGCGTCAGTCCCAGCATTCGCACCGCCATGCGTCGAAGCTTCGCCTTTTCGGTGGCATCAGACGAAGCTTCAGGCCCCATTCCGTCCAGGGGCGCGCTGTCGATTGGCGACTTGTCGATTTTCAGTTCGACATCGGCGTGCCGGGAGTGGAACCTGATCGTGAGGCAGGCGGCAAGCCCACTCCACATCAGACCCTTCATAAACGTTTGTGCATCGGTGTACTCGGCAATCTGCGCAGAGTCGCGGCCATGGAAAGCGAGGACGTCGTCCGCCCTGAAATCGTGGGGCAACTCCACCACGCAGGACAGCATGGTGTTTTGGAGTAGGGCAGGGGTGGTCATGCCTTGCGTTCCTTACGAAGCAGTTCAGCCTTGCGGTCAATGCCCCAGCGATATCCAGACAAGCTGCCGTCGGTGCGGACGACTCGATGGCAGGGGATAGCCACCGCCAGGGGGTTGGCCGCGCATGCCTGCGCCACGGCCCTTGCCGCTTTCGGAGCGCCGATGCGGGTTGCAATAGCGGAGTAGCTTCTCGTCTCGCCAGCGGGAATCTCGCGCAACGCCTGCCAGACCCGCTGCTGGAAGGCCGTGCCACGCACGTCGAGCGGTAGGTCGAGTCCCTGTCCTGGCGCGTCCACGAATCCCACTACCGTGGAGATAAGCTGCTCGAATTCGGCATCGCCCCCGATCAACTCGGCGCGGGGGAATCTGTCTTGCAGGTCGCGCACCAGCTTGTCGGGATCGTCGTCCATGAGTATGGCGCACACGCCTCGTTCGCTCGCGGCGACCAGGATGGATCCGAGCGAGCACTCGCCGATCGCGAAGCGTATCTGAGTGTGCGCTCCGCCGGAACGGTAGGCGGTGGGCGTCATGCCCAACACTTGGTCCGCAGCCTCGTAGAAGCGTCCGCTGGAGAGATAGCCCGCGCCGTATATGGCTTCTGTCACACTGGCGTTCCGGCGCAGTCCCGTCCTGACGTTTTCGGCACGGTGCGCCGCCGCATACGCCCTGGGAGTCACACCCGTGACAGACTTGAAGATGCGATGCAGATGGTAGGTGCTCATCCTCGCATGGCTCGCCAGCTCGGCAAGGCTCAGCATCCGCTCCGAGCGTTCGATCAATCGACATAGTTCAGCCACGAGAGCGGCGTGCTGCACTTTCAGCGGCGGCTGATCCGGCCTGCAGCGCAGGCAGGGGCGAAAGCCCGCCCGTTCGGCCTCCGCCGCCGTCGTAAAGAACACAGTATGCTCAGGCCGAGCCGCGCGCGCCGCGCAGGACGGGCGACAATATACGCCGGTCGTCCTGACCGCGTAGAAGAATGCACCATCTGCTTTCGGGTCGCGAGCAACCACGGCGGCCCAGCGGGGGTCCTTTGTGGTCGCCTCGGCGAGCAGTTCGGTCATTGTGGACATGGTTTCACTCCTTTCACTGCCACAGATTTCAAGTCCTGTGGCTGCAAGGTAACCATTGCCGTAATAGAAGGCACTCCGGGTCTTGCTTTCGAATCCCCCCGCACTGCCGGGCGAGTGGCAATTCGCATGCGGCCCGCCGCTGTCGCGCCGTGCTTGTCTCATGCGGTATGGACCGTTCCCGGGCGAGCATGACGTGGTCCTTGAACGCGCCCTGCCGTGCAGTCCCTGTTCACTGCACGGCGGCAGCGGCTGCGCACGCGGCCGTGAATGCCTGGCCTCGATCACGCCCGAGGAGGTCTACCAAGCCCTCATACAGGCGGCCAGCATCTCCCGCGGATAATAGCCAGCCTGGAAAGTCCTTTTCGCGACGAGTCCGCATTGCCGCCGAGGGTCGCCCAGAAAGAGAGTCGGATCAGTCCGCGCCCGCGAAACCCATCAAAGTCTTGCCTGTCAGTCTGTATACAGTCCATTCATCCATGACTTGAGCGCCCAGAGATTTGTAGAAGCCGATAGACGGCTCATTCCAATCCAGACAGGACCACTCCAGACGTCCGCAGCCGCGCTCTACCGCTACTTTCGCCACGACCGACAGCATGGCCTTGCCGAAGCCCTTGCCGCGCCAGGCAGGTCGCACGAAAAGATCCTCCAGGTAGATGCCCGGCTTTGCCAGAAAAGTGGAATAG
Organism: Desulfocurvibacter africanus subsp. africanus DSM 2603; assembly: GCF_000422545.1. Lineage (NCBI taxonomy): Bacteria > Pseudomonadati > Thermodesulfobacteriota > Desulfovibrionia > Desulfovibrionales > Desulfovibrionaceae > Desulfocurvibacter > Desulfocurvibacter africanus. The sequence continues at coordinate 150,920 of NZ_AULZ01000011.1, read as the reverse complement.
CTGGAGAAAAACAGGGCAAAGGCAACCGGCTCGTCGGCCGTGAAACCCAACAGGACCTCGGCTCCAGGCCGCGGGCCGAAGAGAGTCTCGGTCAGATCCTTTTCCGTAGCCATGACTTCGTGAGATAGCCGCTCGTACTCAGCCAAGTCCTTGATGAAGGTAAGAATGAGCGGCACGTCGTCGCGGGTGGCAGGGCGGGTGGTCAATACGGGAGACATTCCATCCTCCTGGCGTAAAGGTCTTTCGGCCTGACGCCCATCACAAGGTCTTAGCGACGGATCACACGAAATTACACTGGAGGTTGATGGCGCAAATTAAAAGGGCCTACGGTTTCCCGTAAGCCCTTGAAATATGGCGGAGAGGGAGAGATTTGAACTCTCGGTACCGGTTTTGCCAGTACACACGATTTCCAGTCGTGCTCCTTCGGCCGCTCGGACACCTCTCCGCGAAGGGAGACTACCTAATCAAAAGGAAAAGGTTTGGCAAGTGGTTTTGTCCTTTGCTCAAAACCAGGGGCAAAAAAGTCCATCATGCGCGTCCGTTTCGCTGCAAACGGCCTTGTCTCACGGCAATTCTGAACGGATGAGCAATTCGACCTGCGTTCCCATAAGCGCCACGCGCGTTCAGCCTCCGTAACCCACGGCCATCCTTCCAAGTGCGCTCGGCTCGACGAGCTTAGAAAAAGACCTACGCCGCCAGTAGAGTTGGTCCTATTCCTCGCAAGGATGCGCACGGGCATCATGGCTGATGGGCCACTGCGGAGCAAGCCGCAGCAAACGACCAGGAGGTGAGCCATGCTTCCCGATACGACCAGCAGAGTCGAGCAGAATACCGCCGAAAACGTCAACGAACGCATCTGGCGCAAGACCGAGTGCAATATCCAACTCTATTCCAAGGCGGGTCCCGAAGCCATCGACATGCGCCTGCAGGAGCTCGACCGTGAGTGGGACATCGAGCGCACCATCGAGGCCAATGCGGCGACCTTTTCCCTGCTAGGCCTGGGTCTGGGCGCGTTCGTAAACAAGAGATTCTACCTGCTGAGCGCCGGCGTGGCCGGTTTTCTCCTGCAGCACGCCCTGCAGGGCTGGTGCCCTCCCGTGCCGCTGTTCCGGCGCATGGGCGTGCGCACCATGCACGAGATCAACCATGAGCGCAGCATGCTCAAGGCCGCGCGCGGCGATTACCAAACGACGCAAAGCCCGCAGCCGGCAGCTGCGGTCCTTGAAACCTCACCATCCCAGGCCGTAGCCTGACAGGAGGATAGACATGGGCCAGGAGAAGGAAGGCGAATTTCCGCCCCAGAAACAGGAGAAACAGCCTGGAACCCGGCAGGAAATGGAGCCAAAGCCCAAAACCGTGGGCGAAGGCTATAAGGCCGCGGGCAAGCTTGAAGGCAAGGTGGCCATCATCACCGGCGGCGACAGCGGCATCGGTCGCGCCACGGCCATCCATTTTGCCAAGGAAGGCGCGGACGTGTGCATCGCCTATCTGGACGAGCACGAGGACGCCAGGGAGACCAAGCAGCTTGTGGAGAAAACAGGCCGCAAATGCATGCTCATCGCCGGCGATGTCAGCGGCGAACCATTTTGCAAACAGATCGTGGACAAGACGCTGCAGACTTTCGGCCGGCTGGACGTGCTCGTCAATCATGCCGGCGTGCAGTATCCGCAGGAAAAGCTGGAGGACATCAGCGCCGATCAGTTGGAGAAAACCTTCCGGGTGAACATCTTCGCCTATTTCTATCTTACCAAGGCGGCTCTGCCTTACCTCAAGGAAGGCGCGTCGATCATCAACACGACCTCCATCACGGCCTACCGTGGCCATCCCATCCTCATCGACTACGCCTCCACCAAAAGCGCAATCGTCGGCTTCACACGCTCCCTTGCCCTCAATCTGGCTGAAAAGGGCATTCGCGTGAACGCCGTGGCGCCAGGACCTATCTGGACACCGCTTATCCCGAGCAGCTTCAGCCCGGAGCACACGGCCAAGCACGGCCAGAGCACTCCCATGAGTAGGGCCGGCCAGCCCGAGGAAGTCGCCCCGACCTATGTTTACCTTGCCAGCCGGGATTCCTCGTATGTCACAGGCCAGGTGCTGCATGTGAACGGCGGCATGATCGTCAACGGCTGAAGGCAACCACCGAATATAAGCATACAAGCGGGCCGCTCTCTTCGGGAGCAGCCCGCTATGTTAATGATGACTCAAGCAGATTTACGCATGCGTCCCATCTCCCGCTCCACCTCGGCTACCCGCCGGGTAACCTTGATGACGCTGTCAGGATTAAGTGAGATGGAATCTATGCCAGCTCGGACCAGAAAGGCCGCGAATTCCGGGTGGTCGCTCGGGGCCTGGCCGCAGATGCCCACCTTGCGCTTTTTTCTATGCGCTTTTTGAATGAGCATCTCGATCATGGTCGTGACGGCCTCGTCCTGCTCATCGAAAAGTTTCGACAACTGGGCCGAATCGCGGTCCACACCGAGCACGAGCTGCGTCAAGTCGTTGGAGCCGATGGAAAAGCCGTCGAAACGCTCCGAGAACTGCTCGGCCAGGATGATGTTGGAAGGAATCTCGGCCATGACGTAAACCTGCAGTCCGTTCTCGCCCCGGCGCAAGCCGTAGGAAGCCATGACCTCCAGGACCTTATCCGCTTCCGCGGGGCTGCGGCAGAAGGGGATCATGACCACCACGTTGTCCAGGCCTATCTCCTCGCGCACGCGCCGTATGGCCTCGCACTCCAGGGCGAAACCGGGCCGATACGCGTCGCTGTAGTAGCGGCTGGCTCCGCGAAAGCCGAGCATCGGGTTGGCTTCTTTCGGCTCGTAGGCCTGTCCGCCGATGAGTTCGGCATATTCATTGGTCTTGAAGTCCGACATGCGCACGATGACAGGATTCGGGTACTGAGATGCCCCGATCTTGGCAATGCCTCGCGCAAGCTGCTGCGTAAAGAACTCGGACTTGTCCTCGTAGCCTCGGGTGATATCGGCGATACGCTGTTTGGCTTCCTCGTCCTCAAGCCTGTCATATTCGATGAGAGCCATCGGATGGCATTTAATGGCGTTGTTTATGATGAATTCCATGCGCGCCAAGCCGATGCCCGCGCAGGGCAGACGCCACCAGCGAAAAGCCGCGGCCGGCTCGGCTATGTTCATCATGATCTGCGTCCTGGTCCTGGGAATGTCGCTCAGGTCGATGTCCTGGGCATCGAAGTCCAGCTTGCCCTTGTAGACATAACCCGTGTCGCCCTCGGCGCAGGACATGGTCACCTCCTGCCCGTCCTCCAGGCGGTCCAGGACGTGCGTGGCGCCCACGATGGCCGGAATGCCCAACTCGCGGCTGACGATGGCCGCATGGCTCGTGCGGCCGCCGTGTTCGGTGACAATGCCCGCGGCCTTCTTCATGATGGGCACCCAGTCCGGGTCGGTCATCTCCGTGATCAGGATACTACCTTCCTCGAACCGGCCGATGTTCTCGGCATTTCTGATTTTCTGTACCTTGCCCGTGGCGATGGCCTCGCCGATTGCCAGTCCTTCAGCCAGTCGCTCGCCATGTTCCTTGAGCGAGTAGGATTTCATCGTCGCCGCGGTCTTCTGGGATTGCACGGTTTCGGGTCTGGCCTGGACGATGAACAGCTCACCACTGTCGCCGTCCTTGGCCCACTCCATGTCCATGGCTCGGCCATAGTGCTCTTCGATCAGTTTGGCCCAGCGCGACAGACGCAAGACCTCCTCATCGCTGAGCACAAAAGATTCCCTCTCCTTCTGGGTGGTTTCCACATTCTTGGTGGTTTTGCTGCCTCCTGTGGCGTAGATCATCTTCTTTTCTTTTTCTCCCAGGCTCTTCTCGATGATCGGCTTGCAGGTGGCATCATTCAAAAGCGGCTTGAAGGCCCGGTATTCGTCCGGAGTCACCGTGCCCTGGACCACGTTCTCGCCGAGGCCCCAGGCGGCGTTGATGACCACCACATCCGGGAAGCCGGTTTCAGTGTCGACGGAGAACATGACCCCGGAACTGGCCCTGTCCGAGCGGACCATCTTCTGCACGCCGGCCGAGAGGGCGATCTGCAGGTGGTCGAAATTCTTCTCGGTGCGATAGCTGATGGCGCGGTCGGTGAAGAGCGAGGCGTAGCAATTCTTGACCGCCTCTAGCACATCGTGATCGCCCCTGACGTTGAGAAAAGTCTCCTGCTGACCCGCGAAGCTCGCGTCCGGCAGGTCCTCGGCCGTGGCGCTGGAGCGCACGGCAACATCAACCTCGTCCTTTTCGAATCGCTTGCAGAGTTCACGATAGGCCTGGACGATCTGATCACCAATTTCAGCCGGGATGGTTCCCTGGCGGATGAGCCGGCGGATTTCACGTCCGACCTTGTCCAAAGGCTTTCTGCCATCCTTGAGATCCTGGATACGTTGGCGAATCTCCTCTCCCAGGTTGTTGTCGGCAATGAAGCGGCGGTAGGCCTTGGCCGTGGTGGCGAAGCCGTCTGGCACGGCGATTCCCTTTTCCTTAAGCGCGCGGATCATCTCTCCCAGAGAGGCGTTCTTGCCGCCTACGCTGGGCACGTCCTGGTTGGTCAGGTTCTCGAACCATTCGATATATGTGTCGGCCATATTCCCTCCAGACTGGCTTGGGGTGGCTGAATTGGGCTGCCGGAATGTGGCGCAATCCAATATTGCCGGGAAGGATAGCGTATTTCGGAGCTGAGGGGAAAGGCCTATGGGCAAAGCGGTAGTTCGCGGAAGCCCGGGACAGGCAGTGGGGGAGTGCCGTTTCAGCGGCGGCGCACGAAAGGCAACTCTTTGTTGATCTCCAGAATTTGTTGCCTTTCCATGAAGTTGATTTCGTCCATGTGCATTTCCATGATCCTGCGCAGGCGCGGATCGAAGAACTTGTGCAGACTGTAGTTGGGGACGCAGACAAACCCTCGGCGGACCTTGTGATAGCCGCCGATGCCGGGATCGAAGGTGCTCAAGCCTTTGGCGATGGCCCAAGCCATGGGCTCGTAGTAGCAGACATTGAAATGCAGGTAACGCTGCCCTTCCACCCCGCCCCAATAGCGGCCATAGAGATTGCCGTCCTTAACGATGAACAGGCCCATGCCCAAGGGCTCGGGGCTGTCCGCAGGCTTATCGGCCACGCACATGGCCACACGCTCGCCGAAGCGTGCGGGCAGCAGCCGAAAAAACTCTTCTGTGAGATACCTGCACCCCCAAGGGCCAAATTTTTCGTTGGTTTCCAAGTAATAACCGTACATACGCGCATAGAGCTTTTCAGGAATCTCCCGCCCTTCAAGCATACGCACCCGAATACCGTCGCGATCCATGGCTTGGCGTTCGCGGTGGACATTGCGCCGCTGGTTGCGGCTGAAACGGTTCAGATAATCGTCCAGGTCCGTGTAACCGCGATTGCGCCAGGTAAAACTTTGATGTGTCCAGCAGGAGTAGCCGGCGGGCATGATAAGCTTGCGCCATGCTGGATCCACGTAGTGGAAGTGGCAACCTGAGAACCCCAGCTCTAGGCAATGGCTTTCGATCTCCCCGAGCATGGCCTTGGTCAAGGCAATTTCGTCCTGATCCCGCGTCACGAGGAAACGATACGTACCCGTGGGCGTGAACGGGCTCATGCCCACCAGCTTGGGGTAGTAACGCAGGCCCATGCGCTGGGCCACGTCCACCCAAGGATGATCGAAAACGAATTCCCCTTCGCTGTGGCGCTTGGCGTAGAGCGGCGCTGCCGCCACAAGCGCATCTTCTTGCCAGACCGTCAGGTGCATGGGCAGCCAGCCCGTGGAGGGCAGGGCGCTGCCCGAGTCCTCCAGCAGTCTGAGCCATTCCCACTCCAGAAAGGGCGTCTTGAGGGGCAAGGCCAGGGCATCCCACGTCGGTTTGGAGACTTCGGCCACGGAGGTTATCCAGCGAAAGGTATACGTGGGCATATCCATGCACTAATAGGCCAGTCGCGGCCCATTGTCACCGGCCTTCGGCGTTGCTCTGCACGGAGCGTCGGGTTTGTGTCTGAGAAAGCTTCATGATTGTCAGCACTTACGGCGGGCCAGTTCGGAGCCTCAAGCGAATGATCGGAGAAGCTGACCTGGAACGGATCATGCTCACCCGTCACGGCTAGAGAGACAAAAACTACACAGCCGCAAGGCCAATCTTCGACTGGGCATACTCAAGCCATGGCTTCCAATAGCGATCCGCTCTTTGGCGCATATGTTGCTGACTAGCCGCCATGCCACATTTCAAAGAGGAAGCCATGCAGCAGGAATCATCCTTCAAGGTGGCCGAACGGGCCTTGGGGCAAGAACCAAGACGGGACACCACTCCAAGAGTGTTTTTGTCTGGCATCATCTTCACATCGGGCGCCCGGGAAACCTTGGGTAAGACCGTCAAGGATATTGCCGCCAAGCTCGAACTACCGTTGAAGACCCTCTTCGCCTCTCTATTCTGGGAAATTTATTGGCAAACCGAGATCGGCAGCTTGGTTGTAGTCATGCGTGCGGAGTGCATGGAGGCTGAGGTGTCGGTGGAAATTGCCGGAGACCAGTGGGAGTTCAAGACCCGCAGTACGGGAGTGCACTAACTTTTTGCCCGCGCCCGGCTTCAGCGCACCGGGCGCGGGTTTTTCATTTCCTATACTGCTTGCGCCACTCGTCCAGAAAAAGGATGGCCGCATCAAGGCCGCTCAGTTCACCTTGTTGGCGGCGCACGGCCTGCACCAGATCGTCGAAACCGACGTTGGCGCCAAGTCCCAGCCTATCCAGCAAGGCGCGAACATCCCCGCGTAGATCATCACGCAACTCGGCCAGCAGTTCAAGATCGCGCTGGCGCGCCATGGGCCAGCCGGGCCTGCGCGCACGCACGAAATCCAGCAGCGTTTCCATACGCCGTTCATAGGTGTGCTCCTGCAGCACGCGCTGTCGAGCGCGCGCTGCCACGGTCTCGCGCTCCTCGGGACGAGCCAGGAAATGGTCGATAAGCGCAAGCAATTCGTCCATGCTGCCAAAGGTGCTCATCTCGTCCGGGCCAAAGGATTCGGGCAGGAGAGTCCGCTGGTCCGTGAGCTGAAAAGCGCCGCAGGCGGCCAGTTCGAAGGTTCGCGGATTGACGAAATCGCCGCCCGAAACCAGCCGGCTCGGATCGACGCTGGAGTGCAGATTAAGGTTGATTCTGGTGGCATTGAAGATGCGCACGCAATCGGCTGGTTCGATGCGCAGGCCTCCCAATTGAAGGTAGGGCGCAAGCACCGGATCGCCTTCCCAGTCGCTGCCCCAGATCTTGAAGTCATGACGCAGCAATTGCCGGAATGCCACGCGGCGGTTGGGATAGCCCGCACCCATGAAAGACACGTCGCTGCCCCACTTGCGGCGCTCCACAGGTGTAAGCTCAAAGGGTTTGTGGAAGTCCGGGTCCGCAGCCAAGGGCAGGTACAGGGCATTGGGCTGGTCCATGGCCGCAAGCTGAGACAGAAACGGCTCCTTCTGGATCACGGCGAAAAAGTCGTAGAAGTGGGCGTAAGCCTGCCAGTAGGTGAACAGCCGATAGTCTTCGACAAACCACATGGCCGTGGCCACGCCATCCTTGCGCAGACGCCTTAACGCGGCCCTGCTCATGGGCGCCTGCGCCAAGGCCAGCACCAGGTCAGGCTCAAAGCTATCGACCTTGGCCAGCACGGCCTGTGACACGAGTTGAAGATACCCGTTCTCCAGCTGTTCCAGGCGCTCTCCACTTACACGCAGATCCTTGAGGGCCGTGTACGCGCCGTGGAAAGCCGGAGCCTCGAAGCTCTCCACCAGATGCCCCAGCCGCGACAGGGCCGAGGCACAGTAGCGGCCCACGGGCAGGGATCCGCCGTACATGGGCAGCACGACTAGAATTCTCATCTTCTCAGACATATGCCTTGAAATTCCGCTTGCAGGTCTTGCGCTCCAGGCCAATCCAGTCGCGCTCCAGATAGAATTGTTCAGCCAGTTCGGCATCCGCCGCGAAGTCCGCGTTCAATCCGAGATGGCGTTTCAGGAAACGCCTGAATCGCTCTCGCTCGGAGGCCGACGGCAGATCGGCGTGGAAGGGCTCCCAGGTGGAGCCAAGCTCATCAAAAGCCGAGCGTAAGCCCGTCACGGCCAGCCCCAGCCCCTCGCCTTTGCCCGCCAGCAGACGCAGGAACTCCGGTGCGGAGAAAGCCGACAGACACGTCAGGCCCAGGCCGCACGGCGCGGATTCCAGGCAGGGCGCACAGGGCGTCACCGCCTGCCATACAGTGTGCCCCAGGCCGTACGGCCCGGTCTCGGGACACCAGGCAGAGGAGAGAAAGAAGGCCAGGACCGGCGTGCCCAGGTGCGCTGCCAAGTGCATGGTGCCTGTATCGGGCGTGAGCAGTAGATCAAGCCCGGAAACCTCTTCGGTCAAATCCCGCCAATCTGTGCGTCCGCACAAATTTTCCACGTGGGCGGCTACGCCCGGCCGCAAGGCCGCCAGCACCTCCCTGGCCATGGGCAACTCACTCTTTCCACCCAGCAGCGCCAGGCGCGACAGTCCGCGCGAGGCCGCCACGGTCTGAGCCACATCGGCCAGCACCCGGGGGGGCAGGGATCGTCGCTGGTTGCGGCCCGCCAAAACTATGCCCAATCCTCTGCCTTTGGGAGCCGCCAAAGGATTGACGTTTTGCGGGGCGAGTGGTTTTGGCGCCAAAATAGCCCAGAAATCGGCCAAATTGATAGACCAGGCTCGCCTGTGGCGCATCCAACGGAAAGCCATGGCTGTCCAAGAATCCTTGAGATCCTGGCCGGCATCGCTTACATAGCCGCGCACGGTTTCGGGAGGAAAAAGCCTGGAGAGTGCGAAGCTCAAACCGGAATAGTTCAGATTATAGACTTCATCGAAGTGCAGGGAGGCCAAGGCGGAAAATACCCGCCCGTTGCGCCCCAGCACTGCGGCCAGACTAGCCGGCGCACCCGCGCCGTGGGCCACGATTGCATGAACCTTGGCTTCCGGGTAGACAAGCCGGGCTAACTCCTCCAGCGAACCGTCGATGCACAGGTGAACCTCGGCATCGCCCGCGGAAAGGAGCGAATGCAGCAGGCGCTTGGTTTGCACAAGGTCGCCAAAACGAGCTAACTGTATGATCAAGTAACGTTTCATACCGTAAATGGCCTATCCAGGTGCTTGCAGGATCATGCCGGAGTCGATCGGTTATCCCAATTGCATGGAGGTCGCAAGGCGACGTGGGATTTCCCTTTGCAGGTTCTTTTGCTAGAATGATGCCGATGCGATACTACCCAATCTTTATCAAGCTCACGGGCCAGGAATGCCTGGTTGTCGGTGCTGGTCAAGTCGGCCGCCGGAAAATCGCTTCCCTGCTTGAATCCGGCCCAGCGCGCGTGCTCGTAGTGGACACTCGCCCTGCGGACGAAGAATTGCGGGAACTCCTGGCCAATCCGTGCATCGACTACCAGACGCGAACGTTCCGGCCCGAGGACGTGAACGGCAAGACGCTCGTCATTGCCTCCACGGACGATGAGGATCTCAACTGGACCATCAGCAATCTCTGCCGGGACAAGGGAATCCTATGCAACATCGTGGACCAGCCGGAGAAGTGCAGCTTCATCGTCCCGGCGGTGCATCGCCAGGGCGATCTGACCTTGGCCGTGTCCACGGGAGGGGCAAGTCCAGCCCTGGCCAAGAAGATCCGCAAGGACCTTGACGAGTACTTCGGTCGGCATTACGGGGCTTTCTTGGAACTCATGTCCCGCATCCGCCCGCTGGTTATCGACAGAGGGCGGCCGACCTTCGAGAACACGGCCCTGTTCCGCGAACTAGTGGATTCGGACCTGCTGGAGGCCATGGAACGCGACGATCGCGAGGGTGTCGTGGAGATTCTCCAGCGCATCCTGCCCCAAGAACTTGAGTCACATATCGAGGAGCTGCTTTGTGGGCTCTGTTGAACTCTTAAAGCTATTCGTCATCGGCCTCTACCTGGCCGGAACGATCCTGTCCCTGAGTGGCATCCTGGTTGCTCGCAAATCCTTGCGCTCTGTGGGCATGGCTTGCGCGGTAGCCGGTTTCGCCCTGCATACATTCGACATGGGGCTGGTTACCAGCCAGCCGGGCAACTCGCTGACCGCGGGGGCTTTTTACTATAGCCTTTTTTCCTGGCTGCTCCTGCTCATCTGGTTCCTGGCCTGGTGGCGGCTCAAGCTTGGCTTCCTGGCCTTGACCATCTCCCCGCTGGCCCTCTTGTTTTATATCTCCTCTCTGCGCTTGGCGCCCATGCACGTAACCACGCCGCCAACCCTGCTGGGCCTGTTCTTTGGCCTGCATATCGGCGCGCTGTTTCTGGCCCTGGCGCTATTGGCTGTATCCTTTGGAGCCGGGCTAGCCTTCCTGCACCTGGAGCGCAAGATCAAGACCAAGGAACCGTTGACTGGGTTCCGCAAGGACCTTCCCTCGCTCTCCACTTTTGACCGCGCCGTGCATTGGGCCGTCGCCGCCGGCTTCCCGTTGTACACCGTGGGCCTTCTCTCGGGCTTTTTCTGGGCCAAGCTGACCTGGGGGAAAGTTTTCTCCTGGGATATTAAAGAGCTGACGTCCATCACCATCTGGTTCTTGTACGCCTCACTCTTCTATCAGCGCATGGTTACAGGCAGGCAAGGTCGCCGCACGGCCATCCTGGCCATTTGGGTATTCGCTCTCGCCATGTTGTCCATGCTCGGTATCAACCTCCTGACTCCCTCGCACCACAGCTTCACCGCGGTGCCGTTATGAACGCGAACATTCATCTTATCGGCCTTAACCATCGCACTGCCGGCGTGGACATTCGTGAGAAGTACGCGCTGAGCAGCCTTGAAGCCTTCGAGAAAATGCTGGTCCATGGTCCCGTGCGCGAGGCTCTGGCACTGTCCACCTGCAACCGCGTGGAAATCCTGATCGTGAGTGACGGCTCGCCCGCGGCCGCAGACCATGTCCTGCACTGTTGGGCCGAGGCATGTAGTCAGCCCGTGAGCGGCTTAGTCTCACACACCTACATTCACGAGAACGAGCAAGCCGTGGAGCACCTGTTCCGCGTCGCCGGCAGCCTCGATTCCATGGTCCTGGGCGAGCCCCAGATCCTGGGCCAGCTCAAGGAAGCCTACCGCAAAGCCGTGGAGAGCGGCACGGCCAAGATCGTCATCAACCGCCTGCTGCACAAAGCCTTTTTTGTGGCCAAGCGTATCCGCAGCGAGACTGGCGTAGCCTCCAGCGCCGTGTCCATCAGCTATGCCGCCGTGGCGTTGGCGCGCAAGATCTTCGGCGAACTGCAGGGCAAGCGGGCCATGCTCATAGGCGCCGGAGAAATGGCCGAACTCGCGGCCATGCACCTGCTTGGAGCGGGCATTGAACATATTTGCGTGGCCAATCGCACCTTTGCTCGAGCCGAGGAACTGGCGGCCCGCTTCAAGGGTACGGCGATTCCCTTCGACGCCCTGTACTCCAAGCTGCCCGAAGTCGATATTGTCATCAGCTCGACCGGGGCTCCCACAGCCGTTATCCACGCCCGCGACATGAAGCAGGTGCTCAAGAAGCGCCGGCACAAGCCCATGTTTTTCATCGACATCGCCGTGCCGCGCGACATCGATCCGGACGTGAACCAGCTTGATAATGCCTACCTCTACGATATCGACGACCTAAAAGAGGTCGTGGAGGAAAACTTGGCTCAACGTCGGGATGAGGCTGAAAAAGCCTCCACCATCGTGCGCGAGGAAGTCCAGGCCTTCAGCCATTGGCTTGGTTCGCTGGAGCTTCAGCCCACCATAGTGGACCTGCTGTCATCAGGAGAGCGCATCGCCCAGCGCGAGCTGCAGAAGACATTGCGGCGTTTGGGGCCGGATGTGCCCGAGGAAACTCGCAAGGCGTTGGAAGTGCTCGTGACCTCCCTGGCCCATAAGCTCTACCATGAACCCATCGTCTACCTGAAGCGCCGCGCGCGTGAGGAAGGTCCGGCCGAGCGCTTCGTGCACAATGTCCGGCGCATTTTCAACCTGGATGAAGAGACAGTACCCGAGGACGCCCACGTTTGCCGCCACAAACCCTCATCACTTTCTGGCGACCAAATCTGCCAGGACAAGCCCCAGTAGGCAGCCATGCGCTATTATCTCATTGACGAATTGTATGAAGAAGACATCAAGCGCATTGAGAGCGCTTTGAGAGAACAAGGCTATACCGGCGGTATTGAAGGCATCTTTTACCTGCCGGTGCCCGAGGACATGCTCACGGATGAGCAGCGCGAGCATTTGGAAAAATGCGGCCCCTATATCCTCTCGCTGGAGACTGGCGATACCTGGCTTAAAATGGAACTGTTGGTCCGCGCACGCAACATGCTGCGCTGCTCCTGTCTAGCCTACGCCGCTCCGGCGCTTCGAGCGCACATGATCGACTTCCTGGACCGTTTTATCCGAGAGCTGGATATTCCCGTTTAACTGTCCGTTGAAATAATCCACTATTCGAATCTTCGGCAACGCGGGTGATGCTCCTGAGGGCAGACATCTGTTGATGAAGTTGGGCGGCTCACCTTCTGATTCATGTCGCTTGATCATGGATAGAGCATATGAAGGCACTGAACCAAGACAGTCGAGCCGAAACTTGGGATTTATCCCTTTTATCCCTTTATCCCCATGGTTGCTCACATCCCAACCGACTGGAGCCGTGGTAACAATATGACCGAGGGCTATGCAAGAAGCGCAATGAAGTAGAGCGTCTATTCAGGAGACATAAAAGGGTAGCGGCGAGTCTGCACACGGGTCAATATTTTGTACATGACCTGCCCTGTGGATCGATTCATGTATAACCGAAACTATCTAAATTTTTTGCATCCGCGGCAAATTACGCACAAGGAATATTACAGATGAGCGAAAAGCTTGCGAATCCTGCCCCGCTCGGGCTTATGGGCTTCGGCATGACCACCATACTTCTGAACATCCACAACGCCGGATTCTTCCCGATCAGCGCCATGATCCTGGCCATGGGCTTGTTTTACGGCGGCATCGGGCAGGTCATCGTCGGCATCATGGAATTCAAGAAGGGCAATACCTTCGGCCTCACCGCCTTCACTTCCTACGGCCTCTTCTGGCTAACCCTGGTCGGCCTCATCGTCATGCCCAAGCTCGGCCTCGCCGATCCCACCCCGCACGCCTTCATGGGCTGGTACCTGTTCCTCTGGGGCGTGTTCACCTTCTTCATGTTCCTCGGCACCCTGAAGGCCAACGCCGCTCTGCGCTTCATCTTCGGCTCGCTCACATTGCTCTTCTTCCTGCTCGCCGTCCGCGACTGGACCGGCTCCGTCCTCATCGGCACCATTGCGGGCTACGAAGGCATCGTCTGCGGTGCCTCCGCCTGTTACCTCGCCATGGCCGAAGTCCTGAAAGAGCAATACGGCCGCACCATCCTGCCAATCGGCTAAATTCTTGCCTACGGCGTCTAGGGGGCATCATGTCACCGCCCCCACATTACCAGAGGCTGTTATGAACAACTGCGAGCAGAGCAGCGACTTTGTGCAGCATGAGGCAGGCAAAAGCCACGAAAGGCAATCTGGCCACTGTCTGCGGCAAGCGCTTGTAATCACCAACCAAGTGGCGAAAGCGAGTCGCTCAGGCAAAGCAGCGCTCGACTACCCAGCGTCTTGGCAAAAGCACAAATCTTCGCTTGGCCTCAGTTAGTTTTACGACCTCAAGACGCATGCCGTGCTCCGCGCCGGATACCAGCTTTACAACTCGGCGTGATTAGTACGGATCTACTGAAGCACGCAGGATACCAACTCGCCGAGATTGGTCAGCTTAAAACAGGCGAGCAAGCCTAATACAACAACTTGGCCCTGGCTTCGGCTGGGGCCGTTTCTATTTTGGCGGGACAAGCAAGACAAGCAAGGTGAGCAGGGACGGCTATCTAGTGCGTAGGACGATTGCGGGATAGATAGCGATATCAAAAGAAAAAGGACTTAGAATTTCTCCTAAGTCCTTGATTTCTATGGTGCGTCCGAACGGATTCGAGCCGCTGACCCCCAGATTCGTAGTCATGTTCCCCGAGCTTCACAACCTCCTCAAATTTTGTGAATAGCTTGGAATTACAGATAATATTTTTCTACACGTTTTCCTATTTTTGCCGTTTTTTGCCGATTTTACACCCAAAGTCCCACACTAAGTCCCACACCAAAAGCGAGCGATTTGCCTAAGTACAATCGGCTGTGCTCGGCCACCAGGCGCTTGAGCCGGGCGTTCTCCTGCTCAAGGAGCTTAAGGCGTCTTGCCTCGGGTACCTCCAGGCCGCCGTATTTGCTCTTCCATTTGTAGAACGTGGTGTCGGAGATTGAGTTCTGCCGGCAGATGTCAGCAACCTACATTCCGGCCTCGACTCGCTTGAGAATCTGGATGATCTGCTCCTGAAGTGAAGCGGCTCTTGCGCATGACGATGACATCCTGGCCAGCGCCACCACCCTTACACTGGGATACCTCACGGGGGAAAGGTCAACTTAAGTGAATGTATCGAAAAATCAAAGAGTTGACTTGGTCCGACCTTCGAGCGCGCGACCAATGCAAGTCCATCGTCTGCGAAGGGAGAGATGGGGGTCGTTCTATTGAAACGTAACCTGCTATTTCAGAACAGGCGGGCGAAAGAACGTCGAATAGAAGAACTCCTTCCTGAATTCCGGGAATTGTTCGAACTTTTTGTTGAGCACACTATCTAGGTCCCTTTCGGGGATATATCCCATGCAAAAGGTGGCCGTTTTCATATAGGCTGAAAACTCATCCATACGCTTCTCCCGTCTGGCCACCATTGCCCGCGAGAGATATTCCAGCGTCTGATAGGTGCTCGTTGTGACAAAGACATTGATCAGCTTGAAATAGTCCTGGAGTATGAAGTCGATCATGTGCTGGGTGGTAATCACATTGGCGCCGCTGGAATATTTTCTGAGCTGGGCCTTCTGATACCCTGATGGAAGCAGGAACTTCTCTGTCTGTCCATCGATGGAGACCTCCCATTCCAGCACATTGTATTCCTCGGCAAACTCGCTATCCCCCTCCGTGATTTTCCCGTAGTTGGGAACATTGAATCGATTGGCGATTTCCCTCCCGGAAAAGTCCGAGATGATATCGATTTGAAGGAGCCTCCTGGCTTCGTTCAGGGAAGAGCCTGAAGACATGAAGCATATGTCGTCATTGCGGAGATAGTATTTGTGGAGGGCACCGATGGCATAGGCCGTAGTTTCGGCAATGTGGTGGCAGAGGTAATTGGCGTTTATCAGGCTGTAGAGGAGTTGGTTAACAGTGATGGGCGAGTTGTCGGTGGTCTTGAATAATTTTTGGGAAAAGTCGTTGAATTTGTCCCTGTCGCACAAGGGGCCCTTGCTGCCACAGTAGAGCTTGCCGAGATAATATTCCTCTATGGACAGCAGGGAATCCCTAACGTCCTGGCGCATGATCTGGTGCTTGTTGTGTAATTTTACCTTTAGAAGGATGGGGGTGACAAACCGGGTGATGGAATCGCTGAAAACGCCCTTGCCGAAGGAGTTGATCTGAAATGCCACTATCTGGAACACTCCGCTTTCGATTTTGTTGATGAAAGCAAAGCCATCACGGCAGTATATTTTGCCGTCAACATCAAAGGACCTGTCAGCCATGAGGCTTTCAGTGAACTGATCCAGTTGTTCCTCGGTTATCCTTTCCTTCTTGAAAAGAGTGAGTTTTCTTTTTACCGCCGTCCTGAACTTCTTATACTTGGAAGAGATCAAGGACGCCTCGCTTTCAAGTTGAGTGATGGGAGTGACATGAATTTGCTTAGTGGATTCCCGCTAAAAAGTTCGTGCCAACTCAAAAAAACTGATTCAACTTATCGAAGTCTAGAACCGAATTTAGTCATGTCAAGCTTGTTGTGCTTTCCGGATCGCGACCTTACTCCGCTTGGTATCCCACGGATAAGTTGGTGGCAGCTTGTTTTTGATGTTTCTATAGTAGCTCGCCCGAAACTGTTCGGGCGAGAGCCCTGCAAGTGCACTATGCGGACGCTCACGGTTGTAGTCCTGACGCCAGGCTTCGACCATTCGCCGGGCCTCCGCCAACGAGACGAAAACGTTCTGGTTCAGGCATTCCTCTCGCAATCTCTGCTCTGAAATTAGCCAGGACCACATTGAGCGCTTCATCCTGGAACGCCGAAAGGTGTCCGCTTTTACCGCGAACAAGGATATCCGCTACCTGCGGTCCACCTTCAACCTTGGCAAGAAAAAGCGATGGATTCTGGAGAATCCAGTGGACGGCATCGACTTCCTGCCAGTTGAAAAGAGGCTTAAGTACGTGCCAGGACCGGCTGAGATCGAGAAGGTCCTTGCTGTCACCGATCCGGAGACGAGGGACTACCTGACGGTCATCCGCGAGACCCTGGCCAGGGTGAGCGAGGTCAACCGCCTGACGTGGGAAGACGTGAACCTGGAGGGCCGTTATGTCGTGCTCTATACTCGCAAGAAACGGGGCGGACACCTGACCCCCCGCAAGGTGCCCATGACCGACTCCTTGCACGCGGTACTCGCCCGCAGGTTCAAGTCGAGAGACCCGGAGAAGCCGTGGGTGTTCTGGCATGAGTACCTGAGCAGCAAGACTGGGGAGACCGTCACCGGGCCTTACCAGGACCGAAAGAAGTTCATGCGAACACTTTGTAAGAAAGCAGGGGTGCCTTACTTCCGCTTCCATGCCCTGCGTCACAGTGGTGCAAGCGTGCTCGACCAGGCCAATGTACCTATCGGTTCAATCCAGCGGATCCTCGGCCACGAAAATCGAACGACGACTGAGATATACCTGCATAGTCTGGGAGATAGCGAGAGAGAGGCCATGCGAGTCGTTTGAAGCGGCACGGGAGAAAGTCCCACACTAAGAAAAAGGGGTTAAGCCTTTTTAGCCTAACCCCTTGATTTCTATGGTGCGCCCGAACGGATTCGAACCGCTGACCCCCAGATTCGTAGTCTGATGCTCTATCCAGCTGAGCTACGGGCGCATTATCGACGTCGTCTTTTTCGTTGCCGCCGTCGTCGAGGAGCGGAACCTACTTATTTCGTCCCTCATCGTCAAGCGCTAAGTAAATTTTTTTCAAGTTAGGCCAAACGCTCAAAATAGGACTCGCTCAGCCCTTGAAGCAAGAGAACGGATTCGATTTCCACTTCGAGGATATCCACATCCGGGTGACTGACAAACTTACTCAAGTGAGGATGTCGGCCTACAATAGTCTGTTTGACTTGTTCCTTGGCCTCGCCCTCGGTCATGGGGGCGCAGGTGCCCGCCAGGGTCAGCGCGCTGGCAAACTCTCGCTCAGAAGTGGATCGGTCATCGATAAGCAGGCTCACGCTTGTATTCCGCAGAAGGTTGCTATATTTTTTAGTGCTCCGAGAAGTAGCCATATGAATGCGCCGCCCGTCAGCGGATACGACATAGGCCATGAGCGAGCAGTGCGGTCTGTTGTCGGAAACCGTGGCCAGCACGCAGATGTCCTGTTCGGCAATGAGGTGAGTGACTTTTTCCAGCATGAATTTCCTCCAGGCATACCAGTGCGCATGAAATTGGATATAGTGGTCTTGCATACCCGAAAAATGACCTTTGGGGCAAGCGGAAAGCATGCCGGCTTGTATGTGTAGGCAAGGAGCAGGGCAAAGATATGCACGGTCAGTCCCTTGAGGCCAAATGTGAGGCAAGCTTGGAGGTCCTTAACGAGGCTCTGGAGCGTGCAGGCAACGGCCTGATCGCCGTAGCTTGGACCGGTGGCAAGGATTCCACTGTGGCCCTTAATTTGTGGATGGAGATATTGCACAAACGCGAAAGAGGGACTCCCTTGGCCTTGTCCATTGATACAGGCCTCAAATTTCCGGAAACCGTCGCTTTCCGCCAAGCCATGGCTCAAGCCTGGCAGGTCGAAGTCATCGAGGTTGGACCTGAGCCCAAGGCCAAAGCACCGATTTCCGAGGACCGCATGGAATGCTGCCGATTGCTCAAAATAGAGCCCTTGCGCAAGGCCATTATCGAGCGCGGTGTCAGTGTGCTCATTAATGGTGTCAGGCGCGATGAGCACCCCAGCCGCAAGGATCGAATCGCTTTCGAGCAACGCTGCAATCCTGATTATCTGCAAGTCAGTCCGCTCCTGGACTGGACCGAGATGGACATCTGGTCCTACATTGCCGGGCGCGGCTTGCCTTATTGCCAACTTTACGACCTCGGCTACCGTTCCTTGGGTTGCGTGCCGTGCACGGTTCTGGCGGGTCCAGGCAGCGCCGAACGTTCGGGCCGCGACGAGCGCAAGGAGAGTTGTCTTTCGACCCTCCATGACCTGGGCTACTTTTAAGTCCGGGCGCGCCACTGCCCGGATGCTTGGCTCCGGCCCGGAAATGGGCTAAGTGCATCGCTTTGCACGAACCTTGGAGGTCCCGTCGCGCATGGAATCAAGCGCTCCTTCTCGCCGCCTCACACGACCAGTGCGCCTGGGCCAACTGGTCCTTGGCGACGGTCAGCCGATTCGCGTCCAGAGCATGACAAACACGGATACGCGAGACGTGCCGGCCACTCTGGCCCAGATCGAACGACTTGCGGCAGCAGGTTGCGAGATTGTGCGATTGGCCGTGCCGGACGATCAGGCGGCCCATGCCTTGCGGGCCATTCGCGCCGGCACCTGCGTGCCTCTGGTGGCGGATATCCATTTTGACCACCGCCTGGCGGTCATGGCCGCGGAAGCCGGCCTGGACGGCCTGCGCATCAATCCGGGAAACATCGGCGGCGAGCAGCACGTGGACACAGTGGTTGCGGCCGCCAAGGACAAGGGCTTGCCCATACGCATCGGCGTCAACAGCGGTTCCCTGGAGAAGCATCTGTTGGCCAAATATGGCGGGCCCACGCCGGAAGCCCTTGTGGAAAGCGCCCTGGGCCATGTGCGTATGCTGGAAAAGCGGAATTTCGACCAGATCAAGATTTCCCTCAAGTCCTCATCCGTGCCCGTGACCGTGGCAGCCTACCGGCTCATGTCCCAGCGTGTGGATTACCCCTTGCACATCGGCATAACCGAGGCCGGCACGCTCCTGCGCGGCGCGGTCAAGTCCTCCGTGGGCTTGGGCATCCTGCTGGCCGAGGGCATCGGCGACACTTTGCGCGTGAGTCTGACCCACGATCCCGAAGCCGAAATGAGCGTAGCCTGGGAGATACTGCGCAGCCTGAGCATTCGCGCGCGCGGGCCCGAGATAATATCTTGTCCTACCTGCGGCCGTACCGAGATCAACCTCATCGGCCTGGCAGAAGAGGTCGAGGCGCGCTTGCGCCACTGCGACGAAGTCTTCACCGTGGCGGTCATGGGCTGCGTAGTGAACGGACCAGGCGAGGCGCGCGAGGCCGACATCGGCATCGCGGGTGGCCGCAATCTGGGCATTGTTTTTCGTAAGGGCAAGGTGGTGCGCAAGATCAAGGGCCCTGACCTGATGACCGGGTTTATGGAAGAGATCGAAAAATTTCTTGAAGAACGCCAAGAGGAAAACCGAACATGAGACTGTCCCGTTTCTATTTGCCCACCCTCAAAGAGGTTCCGGCCGACGCCGAAGTCGTCAGCCACAAACTGCTGCTTCGGGCCGGCCTCATCCGTCAGCTTACCTCGGGTATTTATACGTATCTGCCCATGGGCCTGCGAGCCCTGAACAAAGTCGCGGACATCGTGCGCCAGGAAATGGACCGCGCCGGCGCGCAGGAAATCCTTATGCCCATGGTCCAGCCGGCCGAGCTTTGGAAGGAAACGGGCAGATGGGAGTTTTACGGTAAGGAACTGCTGCGCTTCAAGGACCGTAAGGACAGCGACTATTGCCTAGGACCCACCCATGAGGAAGTGGTCACGAACCTTGTGCGTGGCGAAGTGCGCTCCTACCGCCAGTTGCCGCTGAATCTCTACCAGATACAGACCAAGTTCCGCGACGAGATCCGGCCTCGTTTCGGGCTCATGCGCGGCCGCGAATTCGTCATGAAGGACGCCTATTCCTTTGACCGGGACGAAGAGGGCGCCAACAAGAGCTATTGGAACATGTATCAGGCTTATGCGCAGATCTTCCGCCGCCTGGGCCTCAAGTTCAAGGCCGTGGAAGCCGATTCCGGCGCCATTGGCGGCAGCTTCTCCCACGAATTTATGGTCCTGGCAGCCACGGGCGAAGATACTATCGCGACCTGTCAGGAATGCGAGTGGGCCGCAAATTTGGAAAAGGCCGCCGTGATTTGCAAGGTGCTGCCTTGCACCGATAATTGTTCACCGTTTACGGTTGTGGATACGCCCGGCGCACACACTGTTGAGGATGTGGCCAAGCTGCTGGGCGTGACTACGCGCAAGGTGATCAAGACGCTGCTGTTTGATGTGGACGGCCAGCCCGTTGCCGCCCTGGTGCGCGGTGACCACGAACTCAATGAGATAAAGCTTAAAAACCATCTGCACGCCACCGATGTCCGGCTGGCCAGTCCCGAGCAGGTGCGTGAATGGACCGGCGCGCCCGTCGGCTTTGCCGGTCCGGTGGACCTTAAAGTGCGCATTCTGGCGGACCAGGATTTGTGCGGTGACACGGGCTACGTGGCCGGGGCCAACCAGGCCGACAAGCACCTGTTGAACGTAAGCCTGTCGCGAGACGTCGAAGTGGAAGCCTATGCCGACTTGCGCACTATTACCCACGAGGACGTCTGTCCGCGCTGCGGCAAGGGCGTTAATCTGACCCGCGGCATCGAGGTGGGCCATGTATTCAAGCTCGGCTATAAGTATTCCAAGGCCATGCACGCTACGTTTCTGGACGAGAACGGCAAGGATCAAACCATGGTCATGGGCTGCTACGGCATCGGCGTGTCGCGCATCATCGCGTCGGCCATTGAGCAGAACCATGATGAGGGCGGCATCATCTTTCCGCCGTCCATCGCGCCATATGAAGCTGCGCTGATTTCCTTGGGCAAGTCCGGAGATGCAGTGAATGCCAAGGCAGCGGAGCTGTACGAAAGCTTGCGCGCCGAGGGCATTGAAGTGCTCTTTGATGACCGCGAGGAGCGTCCTGGTGTTAAGTTCAAGGATGCGGATCTGGTGGGCTACCCCATGCAGATAGTGCTCGGGGGCAAGGGCTTGGAGCGCGGAGTGGTTGAGGCCAAGGACCGCCGTACGGGCGAAAAGGCTGAACTGCCGTTGGAGGATTTCATCAAGGCGTTCAAGGCCTGGAGGGACGAGATCTGGGCAGGGTGGGGACTTGAGCGACCCTGATTCCGAATTGCATCACCCCGCGGCCTGATAGCGGAGGCCACATGTCGCATATCTTCCGCGTACGCGAGTTGACCCAGGCCCTCAAAGACGTGGTGGAGGGGCAGTTCCCTTTCGTCTGGGTCAAGGGGCAGGTCTCCAACCTTTCGCGGCCGGGCTCGGGGCATATTTATTTCTCGTTAAAAGACGAGGAAGCCGTCCTCTCCGTGGTCTGGTTTAAATCCAACCAGTGGTTGGGAGGGGAAGGCTGCGTCAATCCGCTTACGGGCGAAATATGCGAGGGCCCTCCGCTGATGCTGGAGGAGGGCAAGGATGTGCTCTGCGCTGGCCGGCTGACCGTCTATCCGCCGCGCGGAACATATCAGCTTGTGGCCGAACTGGTGCAGGAGCGCGGCGTGGGCCGGCTCTATCAGGCTTTCGAAGCCCTGAAACAGGATTTGCAGGCCAAAGGCTACTTTGATCAAGACCGCAAAATGGTCCTGCCTCGTCATCCTCAACGGGTGGCCGTGGTTACGGCCCCTGGCGGCGCGGCTATCCGCGACTTTCTATGCATAGCCTCCGAGAGAGGCCTCAGTTCGCAGATTCGTATTCACCCGGTGCTCGTGCAGGGCGATCTGGCTCCAGCGCAGATTGCCCAAGCCCTGGAAGCCATCAATGCGGACGGTTGGGCTGAGGTGGTGGTGCTCATCCGCGGAGGCGGCTCCCTGGAGGATCTCTGGGCCTTCAACACCAAGCGCGTGGCTGACGCCTTGTATGCTTCACGCATCCCTGTGCTCGCAGGCATTGGCCATGAAGTGGACACGACCATTGCCGACATGGTCGCTGATCGGCGAGCGGCTACTCCGACGCATGCGGCACAGATTCTTTGGCCTGAACGTCGGGAGCTGCTGCAGATGGTGGATGATCTGGAAATCCGTTTGCAAGCACGCCTCAAGGATTGTATGCAGGAGATGGACCGGCATGTCGCCGTTCTGGTCAAGGCGCTTGGGTGGCTTTCACCTGTACGGCGCATGGAGCGCATGGAAGAACGCCTGAAGCACGATCGAGAGCGGCTTTCCATGTCGGCGTGGCAGATGATGCGCCGCAAGCAGGATATTCTTGGTTCCCTGGTTGCGGCGCTTGGTCGGCAATATGGTTCGGACCGCTGGGCCATGTTGGGAGGGCGGGTGGAATTACTGTCCATGCGCCTTGCCGAGGGAGGCAAACGTGTTCTCGATACCGTGGAGAGCGATCTGCGCATGATGGAGACTCGGCTGGAAAGCCTTGATCCCGAGAAACCCCTGGCGCGAGGATACAGTTTGGTGCGAGTGGAGCGCACCGGCCGTTTTCTTCGTGACCCGGATGATGTGGCCCCTGATGATCGGCTGGAAATTCGCGTTAGCAAAGGCTTAGTGCCGGCCGTAGTCGTAAAAGGCAAGGAATGAGCTTTTACTGCATGCGTATTATTATTCTTCAGTCTGTTGTCCGGGTATTACTGGGCACCATAGCGTGCTTTCTGATGGTTGGAGCCGCGCTGGCCGCACCATTCGATATCGAGGTTCCTGAGCAGACGTATAGGGGCGAGCCGTTTCTGGTCAGCGTGAGTTCACCTTTGCCCATGGAGAATGTGGCCGTTGCCTGGTTGGGCAAAGAGGTACCGGCCATTGTGCGTAGGGAAGGCGATGCCTACAAGGCTGTGGTTTTGCTGGGTACCGATGTGAAGCGGAAATATAAGCCCATGGAGCCCATTGCAATACGTATCAGTCTGGATGGACAGAAAAGCAGCATTTCCCGCGAGATTCGCGTGTCCGAGAAAACATATCCGGTGCAGCGGCTCAGCGTGGACCCCAATATGGTCCAGCCACCCAAGAAATATTGGCCGCGCATCGAGGAAGAGTCACGCATCGTGGGCAAGGCTCTTGCCACGATTACGGCCGAGCGCTTCTGGAACTTGCCCATGATCAGACCAACGCCCGGCAGGATATCGAGTATCTACGGGTTGAGGAGGGTCTTCAACGGCCAGCCTAGAACTCCCCACCGAGGCCTCGATATCGCCGCGCCTCAGGGCGAGCTAGTGCTGGCGGTGGATGAAGGCCTGGTTGTTCTGACAGGGGATCACTATTATGCAGGTCAGAGCGTCTATCTGGATCATGGCCAAGGCGTCATTAGCGCCTACCTGCATTTGTCTAAGACAACAGTCACACCTGGCCAAGTGGTCTCCAGAGGCGAGACCATCGGCCAGGTGGGCAGTACCGGGCGAGTTACTGGTCCCCACCTGCATTTTGGCCTGTATGTGCTCGGTCAGGCCGTGGATCCGGAGCCCTTGCTGAGCGGAGTAAACTAGGATCGTACATGACACGGACACAAGGTGAATTCGAGCGCAGGCTGGAACGCTTGCGTCAGATCGTGGAACGGTTGGAGCAGGCGGATTTGCCCCTGGAGGAAGGCGTGGCCCTGTACAAGGAGGGTCTGCAACTCGCCCAGGCGTGCCGTCAGGAGTTGGACCGGGCCCGGCACGAAATCACCATGTACCAGGACGGAGTGCTCATGGAGTTCGAACCGCGGGAGGGAGGCGATGGGTCTGCCGGCGATTAAAGAGGACTTGCTCGCTTCGGCAAGGCATGTGGAAGGCTTTTTGCGCACAAGCCTGCATGGTCGAGGAGTTCCAGAGCGTCTTCTGACATCCATGGAATACAGCCTGCTGGCCGGCGGCAAACGCCTGCGGCCGGTGCTATGCCTCAAGTGGGCCAAACTTTGCGGGCTGGGCATGGAGAAGGCCATGCCGTTTGCTGCATCGCTTGAGCTCATTCATACCTATTCCCTAATCCATGACGATCTGCCCGCCATGGACAATGACGACCTGCGCCGGGGCAAGCCCTCCAACCATAAACAGTTCGACGAAGCCACCGCCATTTTGGCCGGAGACGGCCTGCTCACCGAGGCTTTTTCGCTTATGGCTCAAGCGGCGGAGTCTCTTCCGGCCGAACGAGTGGTCTGTGCGATGAAGGCCGTGGCTGCCGCCGCAGGCGCTGGAGGTATGGTCGGAGGACAGGCCTTGGACATGGAGTATACGGGCAAAGCCGGGATTAGCCTGGATCAGCTCCAGACAATGCACGCCATGAAAACCGGCGCGCTCATCCGCGTGGCTTGTCTCAGCGGGGCCATGTTGGCAGGCTCCAAAGCCTCCGTGCTGGAAAAGGCCTCCACCTATGGCGCTGCCATCGGGGTTGCCTTTCAGATCGCCGACGACATCCTGGACGTGGTAGGTAATGAGCAGGAGATTGGTAAGCCCGTGGGCAGCGACGAGCAGGCAGGCAAGAACACATATCCAAGCTTGGTGGGTCTTGCCGAGAGTCACAGGCTTGCCCGGCTTTACGTGGACAGGGCTGTAGAGTGTTTGGAAGAGTATTCGACCTCGGAGGCCGACTTCCTGCGTCAGCTTGCGTTCTATATAGTCGAGCGGGTCAGTTAGGATTTTGAAGGGATAAAGGCGCACATGGCAAGCATGAATTCCAGATTTCCGCGTCGGAGCGGCAAGCCCGGCGGAGGCCGACAGCTTGAGCAGGGGCTCACGCGCATGGCTGAAAATGATGCGGCGCAGAAGCCGCTCTTGACACAAACCACACCCGATATGGTGCGTGGCCTAAGCGTGACCGAGCTGGAGCGGCTTGCGGGAGAAGTGCGCGAGCTGATAATCGATACCGTTTCCAAGCATGGCGGACACCTGGCTCCAAGTCTTGGCGTGGTGGAACTGACCTTGGCCTTGCTCAAGGTCTATGATCCGCATGCCGACCGCATCGTTTGGGATGTGGGCCACCAAGCCTATGCCTATAAGATCCTGACTGGCCGCGCCGAGCGCTTCCATACTTTGCGCCAGTTGGGAGGCATCTCCGGCTTTCCCCGCATCGCCGAGAGTCCCGAGTACGACCACTTCGGAGTTGGGCATTCTTCCACATCCATCTCCGCAGCACTGGGCATGGCCTTGGCGCGTGATCTCGGCGGCAAGAAGCATAACGTGCTGTCCGTCATCGGCGACGGTTCCATGACCGCGGGGTTGGCCTATGAAGGCTTGAATCAGGCCGGCGGCATGGGTTTGGATATGGTCGTTGTGCTCAATGACAATGAAATGTCCATTTCCAAGAACGTTGGCGCATTGTCCCTATTTCTCTCGCGCAAGCTTTCCGGACCGCTGCTTACCAAGCTCAAGCGTGAGGTCGAAGGTTTTCTCAAAAGCGTGCCGCGCATAGGCGAGGATCTGCTTAAGTATGCCCGTCGTAGCGAAGACTCATTTAAAGGCCTGTTCACACCGGGCATGCTTTTCCAATCCTTCGGCTTCAATTACCTAGGGCCTATTAATGGCCACGATTTGGGAGAACTCATTGAGATTTTCGAGCAAGTGCGCAATCTCAAAGGCCCCATTTTGGTGCACGTACTCACAAAGAAGGGTAAGGGCTACGCGCCGGCCGAAAAGAATCCCACCTACTTTCATGGCGTGGGCTGCTTTGAGCCCGAAACGGGTCAAGCTCTCAAATACGGCAACTGCAGCTACCCATCTTTCACGGAAGTCTTTGGCCAAACCTTATGCGAGCTTGCCAGACAGGATGAAAAGATCATCGCCATCACAGCCGCCATGCCGGAGGGTACGGGCCTCACACGTTTCCGCGAAGAATTCCCTTCACGCTTCGTGGATGTCGGCATCTGCGAGCAGCATGCGGTGACCTTTGCTGCAGGACTGGCCTCCCAAGGTTTCAGACCGGTTGTGGCCATTTATTCCACATTCCTGCAACGTTCCTACGACCAGATTGTGCATGACGTTTGTCTGCAGAACTTGCCGGTGAGCTTTTTCCTGGACCGGGGAGGGCTGGTGGGGGAGGACGGCCCCACGCACCATGGCGTGTTCGACTTGTCTTTCCTGCGGCATATTCCCAACCTGGTTATCATGGCCCCAAAGGATGAAGCCGAATTGCGTCTCATGGTCAAGACCGCTTTGAGCCATAATGGACCTTGCGCAGTGCGCTATCCGCGTGGCGTCGGCCTGGGTTCTCCGCTGTCCGATGGGCTTAACCCCATGCCTCTTGGTCAGGGCGAACTTTTGCGCGAGGGCAAGGATGCTCTCCTGGTGGCCATCGGCAACCGGGTCCATCCATCACTGGCCGCCGCCGAACGCCTGGAGCGCGAGGACGGGCTGCAGGTGGCGGTCTTCAACGCCCGATTCGTCAAACCACTGCCCGAAGCCCAGCTTATGGAACTGGCAGAACGCTTCAAGACCATCCTCTTGGTGGAGGAAAATGTGCAGGCCGGAGGTTTTGGCTCGGCTGTACTCGAATTGTTGGCCAGCAAAGACATGCTCTCTGGCCGGACCATACGCCAGCAGGGTATTCCGGACATTTTTGTGGAGCATGGCTCCCAATCTGAGTTGCGAGCGCGGCTTGCTCTGAATGAGGCTGGTATCGCGCGAGCTGTGCGTGAGGTTTTAGCGCCTGCGGCCAAGCTGTAGGCAAGCTGCGACCGCTTTGGCTTGCTGAGTCATAGCCATCAGATTCATCAACTGGTTGGAAAAGCGGTTTAAAGTGTGTATGGACCCGGCCCCGATGGCCAGAAACCTCCAGGCCTTCCTGGCCCGCACGGCTTGTTTTTAAGGTTATTAGGGGGCCTTTGCCTTAGATTAGAGCTGCCTTTCAAGCCTGAAGCGCTATGGGGCCACCACTGTTCTGCAAGCGGCAGCTTCGGCAGGGATCTCCTGGTATTTTTCGCGAATCGCCACGATGACATCGTGAATCTGGAAAAAAGCCTCGACTACTTCGGGATCGAAATGTGAGCCCGCGTCCTTGCGCAACGTCTCCAACACGCGTTCTTCGGGCCAGGGTTCCTTATAGCAGCGAACGGACATGAGCGCGTCATACACGTCTGCCACGGCAACGATGCGCGCGCCCAGCGGAATGTTTTCGCCGGAAAGCGGCTGAGGTTGTTCCGCCTGGGTGGAGTTCTCGGCCCAGTGACCCGGATAGCCCGTGCCATTCCATTTTTCATGATGGTGCATGGCGATGGCGCCACACAGACGATCCAACTCCGAAGTCGGTTGACTGAACAGGCGGGCACCCTTCAGCGTATGCAGTTTCATTAGATCGAATTCCTCGTCCGTGAGCTTGCCTGGCTTCTTTAGCACCGAGTCTGGAACGCCGATTTTACCCACATCATGGAGCATGGCCGCCAGCCTAATCATGCCCTTCATGTAACGAATCTGCTCGCGGGAGTAGCCCTTGTTCAATGCGTAGCGGTGATAGATTTCCGCGGCAAAAGCCCCGACTCGCTGAACATGCTGGCCTGTTTCGCGCGGGTCGTGCAACTCGGCCATGCGCATCATGCGCAGGATGATCTCGCGAGTCATCCTACTGCGCTCAATGGCTCCCGTGGCATGACTGGCGAACAGGGGAAGGTAAATGCGACTGTCAGGCCCGAACGAAGTAAATTTATTCTCCTCGTCCATGGCATTGATGATCTGCATGACCCCCAGCAGGCGATCCTCGAAGGAACGCAGGGGGATGGTCATGATGGAGGTGGTGCGATAGCCGCTCTTTTCGTCGTAGGAACGGTTGAAGCTGTATGGCTGCTCGGGATTAAGCTGATAAGCATCATCGATAACTAAAATTTCGCCTGTCTTGGCCACATATCCCACGATGGATGTCTCGTCGATAGGTACGCTGAAGTTGGAGTACACGGCTGGAGTAAGGCTCTGCTTTCCAAAGAGCGTGTCGTTCTGCATATAACTGAAGCGCAGCTTGCCATCTTCGACAAGAAAAATTGATCCCGCATCGGCCTTTGACAGCTGTCTTGCCTCGAAGAGAATGCGGTCGAGTATGGCATCCACATCCTGGAGTCGGTTCAGCTCGTTCGTGATACCGAGAATCCTGGAAACGGCAGACTCGGCCGTCACGACATCCAAGGACCTGCTCATACAATTCATCCTTGCTGGCGATGATGGGAACGCTGTTCGGTGATGCGCATCACATGGCATGATTATGCAGCTATGTCCATTGCCTGAGGACTTCCAGAAGGCTGGAGGAACGCAAGCCCATGTGCATGGCACATGGGCGAGGCCGTTGACCATCAGGGCGATCCGTCAAAGAACACCAACCTCTTACGCCATAGTAAGCAGCTTGCAGGTGGGTACTGAGAATCGGTACGCTCTCATTAAGGCAATGGCTTCCAACTATTCCCGCCTGCGGCGTTTCTCAAGCAGACGCATGTCCAGGTGCCTGAGCGCTGCGCTTAAGCTCTTATCAGCCAGCGTAACAGGCTGCATGCGCCAAGACGGAAGCTGTATACTGCTCAATCATACCTATTGTCGCCCTGGCGGAAAAAAGCCTATTCTCAACTTGGTCGTATCGGCTGTTTCTGCTTCGCGCTGAGGAAAGCCTGCTAATCATGCAGAGGTCCATGGAGTTAGACCATGACTGTGAAACCCCAGTTTTCTCCTTATGCTGAAAGCCTGCTCGTGCATTTTCGACGGGTCGAGAGCATCAAGAGCGAGTCCGTGAGCTATCCTTCCGTGGACTTGGGCGTCCGTCAACTTTGCGATCTCGAATTGCTGGTCAATCGGGCCTTCTATCCGCTGCAGGGCTTCATGACGCGCGATGAGTACGAATCAGTGCTGGAGCACATGCGTCTGCCAGATGGCGCCTTGTGGCCTATTCCCATCTGCCTGGACGTGACCGAGAAACTTGCGAGCAGTCTGGCCCCGGGCGAGTCCCTGGCCATACGCGACGGCGAAGGCTTCATGCTGGCCGTGCTCCATGTCGAGGACATCTGGCAACCCGACCTGGGGCGGGAGGCCGAGGTGGTCTATGGCACCAGGGACCCGGCACGCCACCCCGGTGTGCGCGCTTTCTTCGAGGAGACCAAGCCTTGGTACGTGGGCGGCAAGATCGAGGGGCTGCATCTGCCCCAGCATTATGATTTCCCCGAGCTGCGTCTGACGCCCTCGGAAACGCATCGGATCTTTTCTCAGAATGGCTGGCGCAAGGTGATTGGTTTTCATACTCGTGACAATCTGCACTGCGCGCACAAGGAGATGATTCTGCGTGCGGCACGCGAAGCCGGAGCCAGCATCCTGCTGCATCCGGTCGTGGGCAGGCCGCGTTCGGGGGACCTGGACTATTTCACCCTTGTCCATTGCTACAAGCAGTTTGTTCAGAAATTCCCCCGCAACATGATCCGGCTTGGGCTGACTCCCTTTGCGGAGCGTTTCGCCGGGCCACGGGAAGTGCTCCTGCAGGCCATAGTGCGCAAGAATTTCGGTTGCACGCATTACATGGTTTCCGAGGATCAGGGCGATCCCTTCGCCGCCAACGGGCAGG
Organism: Desulfocurvibacter africanus subsp. africanus DSM 2603; assembly: GCF_000422545.1. Taxonomy (NCBI): domain Bacteria; kingdom Pseudomonadati; phylum Thermodesulfobacteriota; class Desulfovibrionia; order Desulfovibrionales; family Desulfovibrionaceae; genus Desulfocurvibacter; species Desulfocurvibacter africanus. Next base: position 121,333 of record NZ_AULZ01000011.1, on the reverse strand, counting down.
ACCTATTCTACCCGCGTGGTAGTGCCCAGGATGTATTGGCCGAGCACGTGGGCGACATCGGCATCACCATGGTGCCCATCAGGCGTATGGTCTATGTCGAGGACAAGTCCCAGTACATCGCCGTGGATGAGGTCCAGCCCGGCATGTCGGTCAAGGAGATCTCCTCGGCCGAGTTGAGGCGCAGGCTTATGGAGGATCTGGAAATTCCGGATTGGTATTCCTTTCCAGAGGTTGTGGCGGAACTGCGCAAGGCATATCCGCCCAGGCACAGGCAAGGCTTCACCATTTTTCTTACAGGCCTGTCCGGAGCGGGCAAATCCACCTTGGCCAAGGTGCTTCTGGCCAAGTTCATGGAGATGAGTGACCGTCCCGTGACACTGCTGGACGGCGACATCGTGCGCAAGAATCTCTCCAGCGAGCTGAGTTTCAGCCGGGAGCACCGGGAACTGAACATACGACGCATAGGATTTGTGGCCAGCGAGATCACCAAGAACGGCGGCATCGCCATCTGCGCTCCCATCGCACCCTATGAGGAGCCCCGCCAGATCGTGCGCGAACTCATCCAGGGCTACGGCGGTTTCATCGAAGTACACATGTGCACGCCGCTGTCGGTCTGCGAAATGCGCGACCGCAAGGGCATATATGCCAAGGCCAGGGCAGGGCTCATGAAGGGCGTAACTGGTGTGGACGATCCGTACATTGCCCCCTCAAATCCTGAGCTGCGCATAGATACCTCGGAGATGACGCCCACCGAGGCGGCCCAGGAGGTTTTTCTCTATCTGGAGGAACAGGGCTACATCAGGTAGCTCGCCAGGCGTTCATCAGCCAGAACAAGGGCGCTGGCCGGCGGGCAGTAGAGAATGTTCTCCGTGCGGCCGGTGATGATGTCCTCGGGCCCACCCCAGCGGGCATCGGCCGAAGACAGGACCTCGGTCATGAATGGGGCCCGTGGCAGCAAGGAATCCAGCCGGTCCAGAGGGGTTGCCGAAAAGTTGAAGATAACCAGCAGATGGCCTGCCTGGAAGTGCATGTCCAAGGCCAGCACTCCGGCCTGATCCGTGGCCAGAGCGCGCAATCCATGCTTGAGTTCCGCCGCGTCAGTATCCGGGCCGAATGTCCCGGCGGATATCTTGTCCACATGGGGGGTTGTATCGGCAAGGGTGAACAGGAGCTTGCGCAGCCTGATGCACTCTCGATAATAAGCCAGCATGCGCGCGTGCAGTCCCTGCGAGCGTTTGTCCCAATCAAGCTTTGAGCGCTGAAATGTCTCCTCGTCCTGTGGGTCGGCTGGCTCGGAGGACTCGGCGGACGATTTGTTCCAGGCAAAGTCGGCGAATTCCCGTTTGCGGCCGTTTCGCACCGCTTCCACTAGCCCATGGTCGCCATGGCTTACGAAGTAAAGGAAAGGATTGTTCTCGGCATACTCTTCGCCCATGAACAGGAGCGGCGTGTAGGGCGTAAGCAGGAGCAGGGCCGCCGCGGCCTTGGCCAACTCGAAGCCGATCAGCGTCGACAGCCGTTCGCCTCCGGCCCGGTTGCCCGTCATGTCATGCGTCTGGAGGAAGTTTATGAAGGCCTGCGGCGGCAGATGTCTTCCTGATACGCCTTGCGCGCGCTTCCAGTAGGCCGAGAGCTGTCCTTCATAGGCGAAGCCGTGCTCCAGCGTGTCGGCGACGTGCTCGAGGCTGCCATGATCCTGGTAGTAGCCGTCCCGCTCGCCGGTCAGGAAGGCGTGTACGGAATGGTGGAGGTCGTCGCTCCACATGGCGTCCAGTCCCAAACCGTTCTGCGCGTACGCTTCCACCAGCCTGGGGCTGTTCAGGTGGCTCTCGGCCATGAGCAAGGGCCGCCGTCCGGTTTCCTGTGCAAACACGTCGCGGGCCTCGGCCAACTCGCGCAGGAAGTGGTGCGGTCCCTCGTCGTGTATGGAGTGCACGGCGTCCAGGCGCAATCCGTCGATGCGGTAATGCCGGAACCAGAACAGCGCATTCTGCACGAAGAAGTTGCGCACGCCGTCGCTGTGCGGACCATCGAAGTTCAGGGCCAGGCCCCAAGGCGTGGTGTAGCGCGCCGAGAAGTAGGGGCCGAAATCGGCCAGATAGTTTCCCTCCGGCCCCAGATGGTTATAAACCACGTCCAACATCACGGCCAGGCCTCGCCCATGGCAGGCGTCCACAAAGGCCTTGAATCCCTGTGGACCGCCGTAGCTGTTCTGTATCGCATAGGGGTGCACGCCGTCGTAGCCCCAGTTACGCTCGCCCGGAAACTGGGCCACGGGCATGACTTCCACTGCTGTCACGCCCAGCTCGGCCAGATCGTCCAGCCTGGCAATCGCGGCCTGGAAACTACCTTCCTGAGTGAACGCTCCGATGTGCAGCTCGTAAAGGATTACCTCGCCCATGGTCAGCGGCTTGAAAGCCAAGTTGCGCCAATGAAAAGCCTCATGGTCTACCAGGGCCGAAGGCTCATGCACTCCCAGCGGCTGAAAGTGCGAGGCCGGGTCAGGTCGTAGAGGGCCTCGATCCATGCGGAAGCCGTACAGGGAACCGGCGCTCAGACCTTCTATTTCGGCTCGCCAGTAACCCGGCTCCTCGGCGTCTGGTCGCATATCCACGGGGTCCAGGTCCGATCCGGGTAATTCCAGCACCAAGCTGGAAGCCAGCGGTGCCCAGACCGTGAAGCTCCAGCCGTCAGCCGTGCGGCTGGGGCCGATTGGCACTGGATGGGGGAAGCGTTCACGACGCATGATTGGCTCCTGGCCTGACCTATCCTTCGGTCTCCGGTTCTTCGGGTGAGAGCGGATAGGGGTACACGAAGCGCTTGTGCTCGGGTTCGCGCGGACGCTGGTCCTCGGGCCTGAAGAAAAGCACTCCAAGTGGCGGCAGGGCCACTGAAATGGAATCGAAAAACCCATGGGACGGGATGGGCGTCGCCTGCACGCCGCCCGCGTTGCCCCAGCCGCTGCCGCCGTAGTATGCTGCGTCGCTGTTAAGCACCTCGCGCCAGAAACCGCTCCGCGGCACGCCTAGGCGGTAGTTCTGTCGAGGCACGGGCGTACAGTTGAGCACTATGAGCATTTCTCGGCCCTTGGAGTCGATGCGCAGGAAGCTGAACACGCTCTGCTCGGCATCGCCGAAATCCACCCAGCGGAAGCCGGCGGGTGAAAAGTCCACTTCGTGCAGCTCCGGGCAGTCACGGTAAACCCGGTTCAAGTCCGCAAGCCAGTTCTTCACGCCCTGGTGCGCAGGCAACTCCAGCTGATGCCAATCCAGACTGCTTTCATGATTCCACTCGGGTCCCTGGCCGAATTCCATGCCCATGAACAGGAGCTTCTTGCCCGGATGAGCCCACATGTAGCCGAACAAAAGGCGCAGGTTGGCGAACTTCTGCCACGCGTCGCCAGGCATCTTGCCGAGCAGCGAGCCTTTGCCGTGCACGACTTCGTCATGGGACAGGGAAAGCATGAAATTCTCGGTGAAGGCGTACCAGATGCTGAAGGTGATCTGGTTGTGGTGGTATTTGCGATGCACGGCTTCGTGAGAGAAATAATCCAGGGTATCGTGCATCCAGCCCATGTTCCACTTAAGGCCGAAGCCAAGCCCGCCGACATAGATGGGCCGCGAGACCATGGGCCAGGCCGTGGACTCCTCGGCGATAGTCTGCACATCCGGGAAGTCGCGGTATACGGCTTCGTTGAGCGAACGCAGGAACTCGACGGCCCCGAGGTTCTCCCGGCCTCCGTATTTGTTGGGAATCCAATCGTCCCCGCGCGAGTAGTCCAGGTAGAGCATGGAGGCCACGGCATCCATGCGCAGGCCGTCCAGATGATATTTTTCCAACCAGAACAGGGCGCTTGAGATGAGGAACGAGCGCACCTCCCAGCGGTCGTAGTTGAAGATGAAGCTTTTCCAGTCAGGGTGGAAGCCCTGGCGCGGGTCCGAGTGCTCGAAGAGGTGCGTGCCGTCGAAGTAGCCCAGGCCGTGCTCGTCCGTGGGGAAATGCGAGGGCACCCAGTCCACGATGACGCCGATTCCGGCCTTGTGCAGCTCGTCCACCAGGAACATAAAATCCTGTGGCGTGCCGTAGCGCGAGGTTGGTGCGAAATAGGCTGTGCTCTGGTAGCCCCAGGAGCCGTAGAAAGGATGCTCCTGCACAGGCATGAGCTCGATGTGCGTGAAGCCCGTTTCCTTGAGGTAGTTGACCAGCGGGCCGGCGATCTCCCGGTAACTCAGGGAGCGGTTGCCCTCTTCGATCTTGCGCTGCCAGGAGCCCAGGTGCATTTCATACACGGCCATGGGTGCGCTGAGGCCGTTGCGCTCGTGGCGCGTGGTCATCCAATCCTGGTCTGTCCAAGGCTGGCCCGAGTCGATGTCCCACAGGATGGACGCGGTATACGGCGGGGTTTCGCAGTGGACGGCGAACGGATCGGCCTTGTCCACGCGATAGCCATGAAAGTGCGAGCGGATGTGGTACTTGTACTTGGTGCCTTGTCCCAGACCAGTGATGAAGCCCTCCCAAATGCCCGAACCGTCCTCGCGCACTCGCAGAGGGTGCTCGTCAGTGCTCCATCCATTGAAGTCGCCCTTGACGCTCACAGCCTGGGCATTGGGCGCCCAGACCGCAAAGAGCACTCCGCGTTCGCCGTGGCGCTCCATGAAATGCGAACCGAGCTTCTCCCATAATCGGAAGTGGCGACCTTCTTTGAACAGGTAGATATCATGGTCCGTGAGCAGACTGATGTCATGATGCAGTGAGTGCATGCCGCTTCCTCGCCTAAGGGGTTTCATTTCCCGCACAGGTACATGATGCCGCGCAGGGGGATTATCAGCCAATCGGGTCGGTTGTTCAGCTCGTAACCCATTTCGTAGACCGCTTTCTCCAGCATGAAAGGTACGAGCATATTCCCGAGCTGCTCCATATCAGACGGAATGAGCGGGCTGCTGCGCATGGCCTCAAGATAGCCGCGCAGGAATCGCCCGCCCATGAACAGATACCACAAGTCAGCCCAGGGCGCGAAGTCCGATTGCTCGTCCCGTTGGATGGACGGGTGATTGAGCAGGGCCGAGTAGGCGGCATAGTGCCAGGAGCGGATCATGCCGCCCACGTCGCGCATGGGTGAGCGCTTGAGGCGGCGCTCGCTGAGCGGCCGGGACGGCTCGCCTTCGAAATCGTAGATGACGAAATCCTTGCCCGTGTAGAGCACCTGCCCCAAATGGTAGTCGCCATGGATGCGGATCTTCTGGGCCTTGATCCTGCGGCTTGTAATGCCGCGCATGCGTTCGATGATGCGTGCTTCGAGAGCCAAAACGGCCTTGGCGTTGCCGCGCACGGCCTCGGGCAGCTGGTCCAGGGTCCGGCGCAGCAGGCGCAGCTCGCCACGAGCCAGGTTCTGCATGGATTGGAACAGGGCCCGCTGGTAGAGCGTTGAAAAGGGCGTGGGCCGCATGCTTTCCGACTGGTCGTCCGAGGCCAGGGCCACATGCATTTGGCCCGTGCGTTTGCCCAGGAGTTCGGCCATCTCCAAACTGGCTCCGGACATGACACCGTCAAGAGGCGCGGGCAGCTGCATTTCGGCCGCCTCCAACAGAGTGGCTGGTGGTGCGGGAGGAATTTTCCTGGCCTCGGGCGCAAGCTCCTGTACCCGTTCGAAATAGCGCATGGCCAGATCCAGGGCGTGTTCCCATGCGTCGCCCTGGTTGGGGATGAATTTTTGCATGAGCCCGAGCACCAGGGTCTCTCCGCCGCGGGTCCTGTACTCGATGGCCCCGGCAAAGGGCGGAATGTGCGCGAATTTGGCTTTATCGGTCAGAAAGCGGGCCATTTCCAGGTCGGGATGGATGCCTTGCTCGGTGCGGCGATAGAGCTTGAGAATGAGCGAACCGCCGAAAAGGACGGATGTGTTGCTCTGTTCCGCGCCGAGCAGCCTGGGCTCCAGGCTCACGTCCTCGCCCGCGAGGACCTGCAGCAGATGGCGGCCTGCGGAAGCCTGCAGCCGGCCTTCGCGCGCGCCCAGCCGTTTGCGGCCAGCCATGAGGTAGAGCAGGTCACACAGGAAGTCGGAGTTGTGCAGGGCCTCGTAGATGGCCCCGCGGCTGTCCGCGAACTCGGCCCAGGCCAGGGTTCCCTTGGGCAGCTCCTGCTCCGCGTCCCCAAGCGCAGCAAAAGACAGGGGCAGAATGTAGATCTCCGGATCGCCTTCCGTATAAACCACCTTCACGAGGAGAATGATGGCCGGATTGCGCACGCTGATGGGAATGCGCTCCAGGATGCGCATTTCGCGCACATGGCGCGCCTTGCCGCCGTACCAGCGCTGTTGACGGATGAACCTGGGCAGGACCGAGCCCTCCAGTTCACGTACTGCCTCGCGGGACTCGAAGAGGCTTTCCCAACCTGCGGCGCGAACCCGAGGCAACTCCGCGGCAGTCCTCTCGGCGGTCGTCGTGCGCGGCGGGTGCAGCCGAAATAGATAGTAGGCGAAGGGCGACAGGGTCAGCACGTACGGCTCCTCGCCGATGTCCCTGAAGCGCACGCGGCTGAAGATGTCCTCGGGCTGAAACCACTTGAAGTCCGGCAGATCGAGCTCGACCATCTGGGCGTGGTGCGAAAGGTTGGCTACCACGAGCACGATTTCGTCTTCCAGCCGGCGAACAAAGGCCAACACTTTCACATTATCCGGCAGCAAAAACTCGATGGAACCCCGGCCGAAGACCTCGAAACGTGTGCGCAGGGAGATGAGCCGGCGCATCCACCACAGGAGCGACGAGCGCCGCACGGTCTGTGTTTCAACATTGAGGGCTTCATAGTGGTATTCGGGGTCGATGACCACCGGCAGGAACAGCTTTTGCGGATTGGCCGTGGAGAATCCCGCATTCTTGTCCGCGCTCCACTGCATGGGCGTGCGCACGCCGTCGCGATCCCCCAGGTAGTAATTGTCGCCCATGCCGATCTCGTCGCCGTAGTAGAGGACCGGCGAGCCAGGCAAAGTCATGAGCAGCACGTTCATGAGCTCGATCTTGCGCCGGTCGTTGCCCAGCAGCGGAGCCAGGCGACGGCGGATGCCCAGATTGATGCGCGCCCGCGGGTCCGTGGCGTAGATGCGGTACATGTAGTCCCGCTCCTCGTCCGTGACCATCTCCAGGGTCAAGTCGTCATGGTTGCGCAGGAACAGCGCCCACTGGCAGCTCGCGGGGATGTGCGGCGTCTGATCCAGAATGTCCAAGACCGGATAGCGGTTCTCCATCTCCAGGGCCATGAACATGCGCGGCATGAGCGGGAAGTGAAAGGCCATGTGGCAGGCGTCACCGTCGCCAAAATAGGATACGGCGTCCTCGGGCCACTGGTTGGCTTGGGCCAGCAGCAGCTTGTCCTTATGGCGCGCATCCACGTGCGCGCGCAACTTTTTGAGAAAACCGTACGTCTCGGGCAGATTCTCGCAGTTGGTGCCCTCGCGTTCGTATAGGTAGGGTACGGCATCCAGGTTCAGGCCGTCCACGCCCAGGTCGAACCAGAAGTCCAGGGCCCTCAGCATGGCCGCGTGAACCTTAGGGTTGTCATAGTTCAGGTCGGGCTGGTGCGCGTAGAAGCGGTGCCAGTAGTAGGCCCTGGCCACGGGGTCCCAACTCCAGTTGGAGTGCTCGAAATCCTGGAAGATGATGCGCGCTTCGCTGTACCTGTCCGGCGTATTGTTCCAGACGTAGAAGTCTCGCGCGGCGCTGCCTGGCTTGGCCTTGCGGGCTCGCTGAAACCATTCATGCTGGTCCGAGGTGTGGTTGAGCACCAGTTCGGTGATGACGCGCATGTCCCGACCATGGGCTTCCTTGAGGAAACGCTTGAAGTCCGCCAGCGTCCCGTAATCCGGATTCACGGCCGTGTAGTCCGCGATGTCGTAGCCGTCGTCCTTGAGCGGCGAAGGATAGAAGGGCAGCAGCCAGATGGCCGTGACGCCCAGGTTTTCCAGATAGTTCAGCCGCGAGATGAGCCCCTTGAAGTCGCCGATACCGTCGCTGTTGCCATCGCAGAAGCTCTTGATGTGCAGCTGGTAGATGACGGCGTCCTTGTACCAGTGAGCGCTCTGGACTTCTTTTTTAGGCATGTGGACTTGTCCTTACATGAAGTAGTCGAAGTCCGTCTCGCTACGCAGCCGCGCCCGCAACGTGAAGATGCGCGCAGGCTGCACGTGCGGGTCGAGCTCGATAAAGTTGCGCTCGCCTTGCCAGATGAACTTGTCCTCGCCCAAAAGGTCGTGCACCAGAAACGGTCTGCCCGGATCGAGGCTGTATTCTTCCAGTGGCAGGTGCAGCCAGGCGGACTGCGTGTGGTGCGGATCAAGATTTACGACGATGAGCAGCGTCTCCCCGAGAGCCTCGTCGCTCTTGGCATAGAACAGGATGAACTCGTTGTCCGCCGGAAGGAAGCGCACGTTCCAGGTGGACTGCAGGGCCGGGTGCTCGCGACGGATAGCGTTCATGCGGGTGATGAACTGCTCCAGCGTGCCGGGTCGCTGCAGGTCCCATTGCCTGATCTCGTACTTTTCCGAATCGAGATATTCCTCGCTGCCCGGCCTGCCGGCCACCTCCACCAATTCGAAAACCGGGCCGTAGATGCCGTAGTTGGAAGACAATGTAGCTGCAAGCACCAAACGGATGATGGAAGCCGGGCGGCCGCCGTACTGGAGGTACTCGGGCAGGATGTCCGGTGTGTTTGGCCAGAAATTGGGCCGGAAGTAGTCTCGTGGCGCGTTGCGCACAAGCTCTTCCATGTATGTGGTCAGCTCGTGCTTGGTGTTGCGCCAGGTGAAGTAGGTATAGGATTGGGTGAAACCGGCTTTGGCCAGCCTGTACATGATCCTGGGTCGGGTGAAAGCTTCGGAAAGGAACAGGGTCTCCGGATAGTTCGCCTTGACCTCGCCTATGCACCATTGCCAGAAGGGCAATGGTTTGGTGTGCGGATTATCCACGCGGAAGATGCGCACGCCCTGACGGCACCAGTAAAGAAACACGTCCCGCAGAGCCTCCCACAGCTTCTCCCAATCCTCGCTTTCAAAGTCCAGAGGATATATGTCCTGGTATTTCTTGGGCGGATTTTCGGCATACTGAATGGTTCCATCAGGCCGGTGTTTGAACCACTGCGGGTGTTCGCGCACCCACGGGTGGTCCGGCGAGCACTGAAAGGCCATGTCCAGGGCGATGTCGATGCCGAGCTCGCGTGCCTTCCCGCGCAGTTGTTGGAAGTCCTCCAGCGAGCCCAGCGACGGGTTGATGGCAGTGTGCCCGCCATCCTTGTTGCCGATGGCCCACGGGCTGCCCGGCTCACCGGGTTCGGACGCGGGGTTGTTGTTCCTGCCCTTGCGGAACGTCTCGCCGATGGGATGGATTGGTGGGAAGTAGAGCACGTCGAAGCCCATGCGCGCGATGCGCGGAAGCCAGGCCTGCACATCCCTGAACGTGCCGTGGCCGCCCGATCCGCCCCGTCCGCCTGAACCGGCCGAGCGCGGGAACAACTCGTACCAGGTACTGAAGCCGGCCTTGGGCGGGTCCACCTGGACGCGCAGCTCCTTGGCATAACGGGTGGCCAGGGCGCGGTCGGCATGGCGGTCCATGATCGTCAGCAGGGCAGGGCTGCGCGCGGTGGTTAGGCCCAGATCCTGGCTTTGGGGTGTTTCCAGCAGGCCGACGTGCTCGCGCAGGAAATCCCTGTACACGCCTTCCGCCCGATCGGCTGCCTCGGCCACAAGTTGAGCACCTGTGGTCAGCTCCACCGTGACGTCCTGGGCGGCGGCGTGTTTCTTTTCCGCCTTCTCCAACCAGCTCCGATATTGGTCGATCCAGGCCACCACGGTGTAAATGTGCGCAGTCAGCTCCAGAATCGGAAATTCGGCGCTCCAACGGTCATTGCCCAGCAGCCGCATGGGCATCTCGGCAAACCCGGAATCTCCGTCCATTTTCCACAGGAGCCTGGCCGAGATGATGTCATGGCTGTCGGCGAAGATGTCGGCAGTGACCTCCACGCTTTCGCCCACAGCGCGTTTAGCCGGGAAGGTTCCCCCGTCTATCCGAGGTGTGACGTTTTCTATGATTACGCGCTGCCGCCCGTTGCCCTTGCTCCGCTGCTCCATGCTGCACCTGTCCAGTTACATTTCCACTTCACACTCAGGCCCGGAAAAAGACTGGCTACAAGTATGCAGCAAAAAAGCCTACTCGCGTCAAGGCAAGTAGGCCAGCTCGGGATGCAGGCAAAGCAGTGGGCAGGGTTAACGCAAAGGTAGGGCGAAAGGGCCGCGGGGCGGAATATTCAGGCCCAGCAAGCGCCAGCCTGAGGCAGCGCGGAGCAGAACATTCACATGGCAGTAATCCTGCTCAAGGCGCATCAGCTGGGCGAGCGGTAGGCCCAGAATGGCGCAAAGGAGTGCTCGGTTGACGCCTCCATGGGCAACCACGAGGTGCCGGCCGCGTAAGTCGGCGATACGCTCCAGGGCAGGCAGAGCTCGCTTCTGCACATCCCGGAAGCTCTCACCGCCCACAGGTCTGTACTCGGCAAAGTCCGCTCCGCGCCGTTCATACTCGCCCGGAAATCTGGCCCGCACCTCATCCGAGGTCAGACCTTCCCAATCCCCAAGACAAATCTCACGCAGCTCGGGCACAGTCGTGATTTCTCGTCCAGCGGCCGTCGGCTTGGCCGTATCCATGGCGCGTGACAGGTCGCTGGCCCAGATTCCGTCCAGATGCGTGTTTGCCAGAGCCTGGGCCAAAGTCTCGGCCTGGAGCCTGCCCACCTTGTCGAGGGGCACATCACGCTGGCCGATGAAGCGCCTGGGAGAATTCTGTATTACCTGGCCGTGACGTGCCAAAATAATCGCAGCATTCGCGGTCAACGACTAGTTCCCTTATTTGGTGTGCACATAGGCATGAAGTGTTCATTGGTTGCAACAAGTGTATCGTTGCATCATCTACTGAAGATGGAAGGGAAGAAGAAAGGCGCGAATTCTCTCCACGCCTTAATATTCAGCAGCGGCTAAGCCACGCTCAGCCGCTCATCCATGAATTCGATAAACTGGTCAGCAAGCATCTTATTAACGCGGTTAATCTCCGAGTACATGACCTCGCAGTCGAGGCCGTGACACTGGCAATACTCCGCCAAGCTGCGTCCGTCTCCGCCCTCGTTCATGGGTACGAACTCTTCTTCGGGATCATTGCGCATGTAGAGAACATAGGCGCCGTTGGGTCGCATCTCGATGGAATATTCCTCGGCGAGATCCGTATAGGAGCCAAGAACGTCTATTATGCCCAAGTACCTTCCTGGAATGATGCTCATATACCGCTGCTCCTCGGCGCTCGTCCTGGGCCGGGGACTCAGTGTCCTCTGGCCGGAGCCGTACGAGCTACCGGATTTATTGACCTACCTGTTCTTCTAGTCAAATCCGGGCTGGTAATCAACGACAATTGTGATGTGAATGGTTGATCTTGGTTGGGGCTTGCCCCTGACGGTCATGGCATTGCTGTTTCCCTGCACAGCCTAGGGTTTGGATCCAAGGCGGACAGCCCGTTTAAAACGGCTGTGGGGTCGGAAAGACTCGTTGGATGTAAAGAACGCAATCATTGGAAGGGTGACCGCGTTTGTCCAATCATAGCGATGTTAAAATAAGCTTAACCTTTACAAAGGCTTGTCAGGAACCTTGATCAATGGCGATGCGCCCTGCTTGCTGGTCATAAAAAATCTTGGCGGATTTTATCGTTTCCTTAACGTGGGAGGTCAACCCGCCAATGGTGATGCTCACACCTGGATAAATGGCTTTTTGGGCCTTGAGCGTGGCTTGCAGGGCCTTGCGGGCCAACAATTGATCGTCCTGGATCTTTCGGTTGACTTCGTCCAGGTTTTCACTCAGGCGAATTAGCGCCCTGATGAGTTCGGCCACTGCCTGACGCTTGCTCTCCGGGGTGCGCTTGAGAATATCTTTAGGCGAGCCGGATCCCAAGGCATTGCTTATCTTGACGATCTGTTCCTTCAGACTCTTGCGTTCGGCCAGTAACTCTTCCCTCTGCTTGACCTGCATGCCGAGCACGATGTGCGTCGCCACCCCAAGTTCAGAGCCGATCTCCTTGGCTTCCACGCCTTTGCTGGAGCGGATGATTCCTCCGACGATGGCACCCTTGTCTCGCAGGCAGGTGACCTTGCCCTCGGCGGTGATGTCGCAGTCCGTAATGACGCCGATGTCCACATCGCCGTCGGAAACGAGCGTGGCGTGCAGGGCGAACTTGGCGAAGATGCTTCCGCTGGCTTTTATCAACCCTTTTTTCCCCATGGCCAGGCCGCCGCGGACCACTACGTCTCCGCCGGCGCTTATGTTCGCGCCTTCCACGACCTGTCCGATGAAGACAGAGCCTGGCGCGGCGACGGAGAATCCTTCAAGGACATTGCCGCTCACCTGGACCGAGCCCTTGTCAATGCGCAGGTTCCCGACGGAATAGTCCAGGTCCTTGTCCACAGTGTACAGATCGGTCACGGACAGTTTGGCCTGGCTGTAGACCACTACACCGGCAGTCGTGGCAAGGTAGGTCTGCCCATCCTCGGCTGCTCTCACGCCCTCGCCGATGCTGAGCTTGAAGGGTTGCCCGTCACGGGCCATCAACTCCTCTCCAAATACGTTGACACCGGGCTTGCCACGGCTGGGAGGGACGATTCGGCCCAGCACCTGTCCTTCTTGTACCGATTCCGCCGCGCCGCGTTCCATGAAGTTAATGCGCCCGTCCTGGAGGACCGCCCCAGAACTTAAGCCTTTGAAGGCGGGCTGGAAGTAACCGTCGGCGCCATCCACAGGTGACCGGCCTTCTGCCATCAGGATATTCTCTTGGGGAGCACCGGACTTGCGTGCTTGAGCCAGGGCTTCTTTGAGGGCATCGATCTTGAGATCGACCTTTACCTTGGCCAAGCGCAAAGCATTCCGTAGGTGTCCGATAGTGGTGGGGTCCCCAAAATAATCCTTAGGATGAACCGTGCCCAGAATCTGCAGGCCATCGCCGGACACGGAAAGGAGCGGAGTGATGGAGAGCACTCCCTGGTCGAGGCGCGCAATGCCGTACCGGGTGGCCGTTATTTCGTGCGTATTTTCATCGAAGTTGATGCCGCTGTCAGCTCCAAGCTTTACTTCGGCTTCAGGCGGCATTTGGATCGGTTCAATGATTTTGCCATCCACCGTAGAGCCCTTGGCTCCTTCTTCCGGCGGGAGAAGGTGGCCGAATACATCGCCTGGGAAAACAGGCAAGGTCGGATCGCCTTTCCATTCAAGGCTCGCCGCGCGTGCGGGACGAGGCTGGATGGCCCTGGCTATGACGATACCCTCATCCGGATACTTGTTTGGCTGTATGGTCAGGATTTGTGCGACGGCGTCGGCATCAAGGGGGATACGCACTCCCGCAGCCTTGGCCCAACTCTCCACGGCGGTTTTGGTAAGCGCCGCACTCGATTGGCGCAGCTGAGGTGTCGGCACCGCGATGGCTTCGGATCCCGATTCGGAGATGACTATGGTCAGTAAAGGATCCTTGTTGGATGCATTGGGGGTCGTCTCCATCAGGCCTCCACAGTCTCAATTAGGATCGAGGGGGGAAGCGGCGTGTCAAACTGACGCCACTAAAAACCAAACACCCGGCGCACAACGATGAGCAGAAGGGTATAATAATCGATTTGCAGCCGTCCGGATCAATGGCCGACGCAAGTGAGCGGCAGTGGCTATAAGTAATCATTTCAGTGCCTTGAAAAAGTTTCAATTGACGCAAGGCTGGTTCTGAAAGATAGATGTACTTTGCTCTCATCCACTGCTTGGAGTACGTATGATAAAGGGATTCCATGCGGATGTCGAAGATAATATACGTAAGGCCGGCCTTGTCGCAAATTTTCGCCAGATCTCTCGAGCGTATAGCCGGTCAGGGCCTATGCTGCGCAATCTTCTGCCAAGACTAAGGGCCATGCGGCTCTTGCAATACAAAGCAAAAGGATTTATTTGCATGGCTATCTGTACCGCACCCAGTCCTTTATCGGTTGTGTGTACCTCTTTCAACATGGCGAGCGCATTGCTACAGCATATTCATGCCATACGTGCTCAAGCATTCTTTTGATCCCGATTTCGATCACCTGCACCTCAAGCCCAAGGATAACGACGGCGAGAGGGTAGACCATTTCAATCTCGGCTATGCCCAGAATGTCAGGAAAGGCCATGTGCTCGCCGAGTGGGAAGAAGTCAGTCCCAGGCAAGCCGCAGCTTTGGACGGCCGGTTCATCTTCAAGGACAAACATTTTCCGGCCGGGGCAAACTGCTTCGTCCACCCCAAGAACCCCGACAAGCTGCTGGCCGCCGCAGACGGCTACGTTTTTTATCTGGACGGCAAGATAACTGTCAAATCCGAACTCAATGTGCGCGGAGGAGTGGACTTCCGAACCGGCAATATAGATTTTGTGGCTGACGTAGTCGTCCATGGCCCGGTGCGCTCCGGCTTTTCCGTTTCAGGTCGAAACGTTCAGGTTAAGGATGTAGTGGAAGCTGCCGAGGTCAAGGCTAGCGGCAATATCGATACCGAGGCTGGCTTCAAGGGCAACGGATCGGGATTGCTGGAGGCTGGAGACAAGATAAAGGTTTCTTTTTGCGAGAACGCGCAGCTCAGGTCTGGCGGCAACATCGTCGTGCGGCATTCCTGTCTGCATTGCTCCATCTATTGTGGCGGCAGCCTGGCCGTGCAGGGAGCGCTCATGGGGGGAGATATATACAGCCGCGGGCTCGTGTACGTGGGAGATGTGCTTGGGGGCGGCTTGGGCGTGGAAACCCGACTCGTGCTTGGCTACGCCCCTAAGCTTTTCCTGGAAGCCGAGCGGCTGGACGAGAATCTCCGCGAAGTTCTGCGTCGGCTTTCGAACCACAGGCCCGGCAAAGGCACAAAGTCGCCCGGCAGGGACGGTAAGTCGGATGACTCCGCAGCCCTAGCTCAGCGATTCAAAACTCTTTTGCAGGCCAAGCGTGAACTCTGGACGAACGTGTGTCCCGTGGAAAGCATTGGCAGTTGCAGGGTTGTGGTTCCTGGAGAGGTGCGGCCCGGTGTTGAAATCAGCATCGGTGAAGCGTTTCTGAGGATTGATCGCACTATGCGCAATGTGGTTTTTTTGCGCAGGGACAAGGATATTGTAATCGCCTCTCCGGCCTTGCAAGGCCGGTAGGCTCAATTTTCATTTCCGCTCCGCATCTATAGCCTCCATTTTGCACGCGTTGTTTTGTTGTAGTTCACGTAATTCTCAGCATGGTTGCTGTTTGTCGAGCACGCTAGAATGAAATCAGGATTGCTATGGATATCGCAACATTACTTGGAATTTTGTCTGGCCTGGGGCTCATCGTCGGCGCCATTGCAATGGGAAGCGGACTTGGCGGCTTCATTGATTTGCCGTCAATCGCCATCGTCGGAGGCGGAACCATGGCTTCAACGCTGGTCATGTTTCCCTGGAATGTCGTGCTGGGTTCCATCAAGGTCGGAATGAAAGCCTTCACGGCCAAGAGTCCGGATGAAGAGCAGCTGATTCAGCAGATCATTAAGCTTGCCGACACCGGCCGCCGCGAGGGCCTGCTGGCCCTGGAGAAAGCCCAGGTGGATAATGATTTCCTGCGCAGGGGAGTGCGGCTTGTGGCCGACGGCTCAGCGCCCAATCTCGTGCGTGCGGTCATGGAAACCGAGATCGATTTCATGAAGCAACGTCACCGCCGCGGCCAATCGGTCTTCAAGGGCATGGGCGCCATGGCTCCGGCGTTCGGCATGATAGGAACTCTGGTCGGATTGGTGCAGATGCTCCAGAACATGGCGGACCCATCCTCCATCGGTTCCGCCATGGCCGTGGCCCTGTTGACCACGTTCTATGGAGCTGTTGCCTCCAACGTCATCTTTCTGCCCATGGCTAAAAAGCTGGAGGAACGCTCCAACGAGGAGGCCTTTTACATGGCCATCATCGTGGATGGGGTCATGGCCATACAGAATGGTGAGAATCCCAGGGTCGTTCAGGAGCGGCTGCAGGCCTTCCTCGCGCCGTCCATGCGGGCGGAGAAGTAGATGGCCAAGCAATTGGACGAGACCCCACCTGTTCCACCGCGACGCACGCAGGAAGAGGCGTCGGAGGAAGGCGCTCCGGGGTGGATGACCACCTTCGCGGACATGATGAGCCTGCTGCTGTGTTTCTTCATCCTGCTGTTGTCGTTTTCGAGCATGGATGTCGCCAAGTACGAGAAGGTGCTGGGCTCTCTCAAGTACGCCTTCGGCGTCCAGCGCACCCCTTCTGATTCCGAGTTCGCCTCGCCTCCAGGAGTCTCGCAGGAGTTGAGCGAGAACTTGTCCGCCGACCAAAAAGACATTCTGGGGCTGGTGCTCGTGCTGCGCAAACTCGTGCACCAAGATGTGGACGTGAAGGACCTAGCGGTGGTTTCTTCGGATCGAAACGGCGCGCTGCTGCGCGTCCAAGCCGGTGCCATGTTCGATCCCGGCTCGGCGGCATTGAAGCCCGAGGCGGTCAAGATTATTGACAAAGCCGTGACCATCCTCAAGGAGCGCAATTTCAGCGTGGTCATTCGCGGCCATACAGACTCCCATATCGTACATAGCGCGCAGTTCCCGTCCAATTGGGAACTCTCGGCGGCCAGGGCCGCAGCCTCGGCAAGACTGGTCATCGAGCGCGGCGCGATCGACACCAATCGCATCAAGGCCATCGGCTATGCCGACTCCAGGCCGCTTGTTCCTAACAGTACCGAGGAAAATAGGGCATTCAACCGCCGGGTCGAGTTCTATTTCCACAAGCCCAACGCCGAGGGTGTCTGGTAGGTCTTCGCTCAGCGGGCGTGCTCGCCCAAGGCGGCTTGCGTAAGCCCCAGCCAGCCGTCAACAACGACAGCCAGCCATCCAACCACGAGCGCGCCCTGGAGCACGAAGGCTGGATTGCGCGTAGCCAGTCCGGCGAGAATCGGTTCACCCAGCCCGCCAGCGCCAATGGTGGCGCCCAGGGTGGCCGTGCCGATGTTGATCACGACCGAGGTGCGCACGCCTGCCATGATCATGGGCATGGCCGTGCGCAGCTCCACCTGCGACAGCGCCTGCCATTGGGTCATGCCCATGCCTCGGGCCGCATCCCGCATGCCTTCGGGAACCCCTTCCAATCCGGTCACTGTATTTCGCAGCACTGGAAACAACCCGTAGACAAAGAGGGCGATGATTGTAGGCTCTGTGCCGAAGCCCACCATTGGAACCGCTAGAGCCAGCACCGCCACGGGCGGAAAGGTCTGGCCCACGGAGGCCAATGCGTCGGCCACGGGCAGAAAGTCCCTTCCGGCAGGCCGAGTGACGGTTATGCCGAGGCAGCATCCCACGGCCACGGCAAGGCCGCTGGACATGAGCACCAGAAAGAGGTGCTCTAGCAGCAGAGACATGAATGGCGATCGGTCGTAGAGCAGGCTTGGCGCGTGCGGGAATATAAAGGTCAGGGGCGTTTCCAGCCAGTGCATATTGCCTGCGAGCAGCAGGAGCGCGCAGCTTGCCAACCCCAGGGGCAGGATACGTGGCGAACGGGTGCGGACTGTGGCCACTGGCGACTCCTCAGGCTTCGAGCAGTATTGGCAGACTTAGTTGACCGAGGAGTCTGCCCTGCTGATCGATGACCGGCAGCGTTTCCACGCCGAAGCGGATGAACGTGCTCAGGGCCTGTTTGAGGGTCAAGTCCGGGGCCAGTGGAAACGAGCGCAGGTCCACGGGAACCAGGGATTCGATGGGGTGTTCAGGATTGCCGTTCTCGGGACGGTTCATCCAACCGAGCAGCTTGCCGCCATTTCCGGTGACCCATAACGACGGCAGCCTGCGGTCGATCCTGAATAGACTGTTGGCCCGCTCGGGCGAATCATTTAATCCCACGGCTGGCGCAGGCTGGATGAAATCGCGCACGAACAACCGAGATAAGCGCTTGAGGCCGCGGTCCGCACCCACGAAGCTGCGTGCGAAACTGTCTGCGGGATGGGCCAGCAGCTCTTCAGGCGTGTCGTGCTGCACCAGGCGGCCCTCGCGCATGAGCGCCATGCGTGAAGCCAAACGCACGGCCTCCTCAATGTCGTGGGTCACAAAGACGATGGTTTTGCGCAGTTCCTGCTGCAGGCGGGCCAACTCGGTTTGCAGATGCTCACGGGTTACCGGGTCCAGAGCGCCGAAGGGCTCGTCCATAAGCAGTATGTCCGGGTTCGCGGCCAGGGCCCGGGCCACTCCCACGCGCTGGGCTTCGCCGCCCGAGAGCTGCCAAGGATACTTGCCTGCGTATTCGTCGGGAGGCAAAGCAAGCAACTCCAGGAGTTCCCATGCCCTCCGCCTGATCCTGGCTTTGTCCCAGTTCAGCAGGCGAGGCACGACTCCAATGTTCTCCTGCACTGTCATGTGCGGGAAAAGTCCCACGCTCTGGATGACGTAGCCCATGCTCCTACGCAGGACTTCTGGCCGCGCCAGGCGCACGTCATGGCCATGCACGAGGATCGTGCCCGAGGATGGCTCGACCAGGCGGTTGATCATGCGCAGAGTTGTGGACTTGCCGCAGCCGCTGGGACCTATGAGGCAGCAGAATTCGCCGCGTTCAATCTCCAGGGAAAGGTCGTCCACGGCCAGGCTGCTGCCGTAACGCTTGCTCACATGCTGCAGGCTGATCATGCCTGTGCTCCCCGGTTGCGTTCGGGCGCCAGTAAGGGAATGGCGACCTGCATGAGCGCGTCGGCGGCCACGGCCAGCAGCACTGTTGGCAACGCGCCCAACAGGACGAGGTCGGTGGCGGCCTGGCCCAGGCCCTGAAAGATGAAGACGCCGAAACCGCCTGCGCCTATGAGTGCGGCCACGGCGGCATTGCCGATGTTCTGCACGAGGGCAATACGGATGCCGCCCAGAATGGCCGGCAAAGCCAGAGGGATCGTGACACCGCGCAGAAGTTGCCACTTACTCATGCCCATGCCCGTGCCCGCATCCACCGCTGCCTGGTCGATACTGGCCAAGCCGGCATAGGTGTTGCGTACCACAGGCAGCAGAGCATACAGCGTCAGGGCGATTATGGCCGGCGCCGCGCCGATGCCCTGTACGCCCAGTTTGCCCAGAGCCGGAAAACGCTCGGCCAGCAGGCTTAGAGGCACCATGAGTAATCCGAACAAGGCCAGGCTGGGGATAGTCTGGGCCACGTTGAGCACCAGGAAGACTCTGGGCGCCAGCAATCGCCTGACGTGCAGGAGCAGGCCCAAGGGAATGCCGACCGTGGCGCTTGCGGCCACTGACAGTCCGGTGATGGTCAGATGGGCGGAAAGCTCTCCCAGGAAGCGACTCTGCCTGGCATAGAACTCCTTGGTTATAGCCAGCGAGTCCAGACCTCCAGCGGCCATGAGCCCCGCCAGGCCGACCAACCAGAGCCAAACGGCCAAGGCTCCGGCGAATTGGCCGACGCGCTTGAATCTGTCCGCGCAGATCGTGCCCAGGCTCACGAGCAGGATCCAGAAGCCCCAACCTAGGGAAACCCTGGTAAAAGGTGTGGCTGCATCCATGATCTGTCGTGCGCCTTGGCCGGCAAGAAAAACGAAGAGCATGACACCCGTCCAGGCCACAGGCAGGGCCAGCTTTCCGACACGGATGAATCTGGCCCGCGCAGGCAGTGCTCCGAAGCTGAGCAGCAGGAGCGTTCCGGACAGCAGGACCAGTCCGGTCAACCCTGCCAGCCCTGAAGGCCCCAATGGATTAAAGACTTCCCAGACGCGCAATCCCTCGCCCGCGGCCAAGCGGTTGGGTCGCAGTACGAGCAACGGGCCGAACAGGAGCGCAAGCCAGCCCAATCCAGCGCTCAGGGCCAGAACTTTGTCCAGGCCGGGCTTAATGGATATAGCCGCGCGAGGAGAGGTATTCCCGAGCCACGCTTTCGGCATCCAGGCCTTCGATGGAGATGCGCGCATTGAGCTCTTGCAGTGTTTTCTGGTCCAGATCGGAAAAAACGGGCGGCAGGATGGCTTCAATGCTCGGATAGCGCTCCAAGGCCTCGCGCCTGACCAGCGGAGCAGGAGCGTACACCGGCTGCACGGACTTGGGATCGGCGAGCACCGTAAGCCCGAGCGCGGCCAGGCCGCCGTCAGTGCCGTAGGCCATGGCTGCATTGACCCCGTCGATGCCCTGGGCCGCTGCCTGCTCGGTTTGGGCCGTGTTGCAGCCCGAGAGAATGAGCATCTGCTCCTTGGATAGACTGAAGCCGTAAGCCTTGGTGAAGGCGGGCAGGGCGTCAGGCCGCTCCACGAATTCGTCGCATGCGGCCAGCTTGACGTTCCCGCCTTGGCTGATATGGCGGGCAAAATCCTCAAGGGTGCGAACTCCCTTGCCGGCCAATTCCTGGCTTACGGCGATGGCCCAGGTGTTGTTGGCCGGTGCGGGCGGCAGCCAGACCAGTTCGTTCTCTGCATCCAGTTCTTTTACAGTGGCGTAAGCTTTGCGTGCGTCTCTCCAGGTGTCAACTGGCGCTTCCGGGAAAAAGATGGCGCCGTTGCCGGTGTACTCGGGATAGAGATCCACCTGGCCGGAGAGGATGGCTTGACGCACGATAGGCGTGCCGCCCAGTTCGGTGCGGTCTTGCACCTCCATGCCGTGGTGGCGGAGCAGGAGCACGATCATCTTGCCTAGCAGGGCTCCTTCGGTGTCGATCTTCGAGCCCACGATCACGGGCTTTTGGGCCATGACAGGTTGCGCTCCTAAACCTGCGAGCACGGCAATAGCAAGCGTCAGGATAATGGTACGGATCACGGCAAACCTCTCTGGCGGTGATTTATACACGATAGCGAGTAAACTGGAATTCGTGAGCCAGGGCAAAGTTTTTTTTCGCAGCAGGTTTCTAACGTATCGTACGAGCTGTGCCCTGCCGCTCACGCTAGGCAAATGAACTTGTCTTACGTGATGTTTTCGGCATAAGTGGGGCGCAAAGCGAGGCGAGCATGCATGTGAACAAGGCCTGGGACACGGCAGGTCCCAGGCAGCTCATGGATAGTGGGGTCAACCATATCCATCTGCTGATAGGCGAGTGTATCGTGTCGGGGCATGATCTGCTCATAAGCACGGTGCTCGGGTCGTGCGTCTCGGCAACCTTCCACCATCCGGCAACGCGCCTGTCCGCCATGTTTCACGCCATGCTGCCCACAGGAGATATGGACTCACGGCAAGTCCTTGCCTGCAAGTACGTGGACGGGGCCGTCAAGCTCATCGCCGATAAGTACACCGCCCGGCGTATTGATCTCAGCAAAGTGCAGGTCAAGCTCTTCGGCGGCGGCTTCACCGTGAGTCGTCGGGAGAAGGAGGTCTTGCGGGACATTGTGGATGTGGGCGGCATGAACGTCGAACAGGCACGGCGCGAGTTGATTCGGCACGGTTTTGCCATCCTGCGTGAAGACGTATTGGGCCTCAAGGGCCGCAAGCTCTATTTCCACACCGCTAGCGGCGCGGCCTGGATGAAGCTTCTGCCCGGCGGCCAGGCGTTTTCCAACTTGGTGAGCTGAGCCCAAGCCTGTTTCCGGCAAGTCATTGACGCGAGGGGCATTCCATGTTGCCCTCGCCCAAGGCCCCCGGCGGATTCCGTCCGAAGCCGGACAAAGCCGTCAACCATCGAAGCGCAGGGCGTACACGTGGCAGAGCAGGTAATGCGCGTCATCATGCATCTGGACATGGATGCCTTCTTCGCCTCCGTGGAGCAGGTAGATAACCCCGAACTCAAGGGCAAGCCGGTCATCATCGGCGGTCAGGAGCGCGGTGTGGTTTCCGCGGCCTCTTATGAAGCGCGCAAGTTTGGAGTGCGCTCCGCCATGCCCTCGGCCACGGCTCGAAGACTCTGCCCCCAGGGAGTCTTCCTCAAGGGCCGCATGCAACGTTATGCCGAAGTTTCCGGGCATATCATGACCGTATTGCGCGACTTGGTCCCGGTGGTGGAGCAGACCTCCGTGGACGAGGCTTACGTGGACGCCAGTGGCACGGAGCGACTCTATGGGCCCCCCGTGGTATTGGCACGGCGCCTCAAGCAGGAGATCCGCCAGGCCACACAACTTACCTGTTCCGTGGGAATAGCGCCCAACAAGTTTCTGGCCAAGATAGCCTCGGAATTGAATAAGCCTGACGGACTTTACGAACTCAGGCCCCAGGACGTGCAAACCTTCCTGCGCGAACTGCCTGTGGAGAAGATCCCCGGAGTGGGCGCCAGTTGTATGAAGGTGCTTGGCAAACTGAACGTCAAAACGGCCGCGGACGTGCTGCGTTTTCCTCGCGAGTTTTGGGTCGAAAAGCTCGGCAAGTGGGGGAGCGTGCTCCATGACCGAGCCCAGGGCATCGACGGGCGGGCTGTTTCCCCGGAGCACGAGACCAAGTCCTCCAGCGCCGAAAACACTTTTTCGAAGGATGTTGACGACTCTGAGATACTGCGCCGCTGGCTATGGCGTCAGTCGGAGCGAGTGGGCCGGGATTTGCGCGAACACGGCTGGTTCGGCCGTACCGTGACGCTTAAGGTCAAATACGCCGACTTCACGCAGCTTACCCGCAGTCGGTCCCTGCATGTGGCCACCAACAGCACGCGTGTCATTCACGAAACGGCCGTGAGCTTGATGGCCGAGATATCTTTTGCCAGAAAGGTCCGGCTCATCGGAGTCGGCGTGTCGAATTTCGATAAAGGCGAGAGCCAGTTCAGTTTGATCGAGAGCCTGGAGCCGCGTCCGGATAAACTTGATCTTACTCTTGACGCCATACGAGACAAATTTGGAGACAAGATCCTAGTGCAGGGCAGAGTCTTCGACCTCAAGAAATAAGCGGAGGATTCATGTTCGACAGCATGCGACTGGAAAAGTACGCCGACGTGCTCATCTGGGGACTCAAGACCTCGCGCAAGAAACCTTTCGCGAATGGCGATGTCGTGCTCGTGCGCTTCGATGCGCCGGCCCTGCCGCTCGTCGAAGCGCTTTATGGCAAGCTTCTGGACATGCGACTCAATCCGGTCGTCCGCCTGCAACCCACCGCTGGCATGGAGCGCAGCTTTTATGATGTGTCCGGGCAGAAGCAGCTCACCTTCGTGCCGCCGGGCGAAAAGGAGCTGGTGGACAACCTGTCCGGGCTAGTCTCCATCCTGGCTCCGCAGTCGTTGACACATTTGAGCCATGTGGACCCCGCGAGCTTCGGCATGTTCCAGAAGAGCCGCAAGTTCCTGCGCGACATCATGGACCGCCGGGAGGAGCAGGGCGAGTTCGGCTGGACCCTGTGCCTCTATCCGACCCCAGCCCTGGCCGAAAAGGCCGGCCTGAGCATTGAAGAGTACGCCCGCCAGATCGAGAAGGCCTGCTACCTGAACATGGCCCAGCCCGAGCAGGATTGGCAGCAGTTCTGGAACGCGGCCCAGGAGATCAAGGCCAAGCTCAACAGCCTGGACATCGAGTCCTACCATATCGAGTCCGAGCGCACGGACCTGCGTGTGGTGGGCGGCCTCATGCGGCGCTGGGTAGGCATCACGGGACACAACATCCCCAGCTTCGAGATGTACATCTCGCCCGACTGGCGCGGGACCGAGGGTGTGTTCTTCGCCGACCTGCCCTCGTACCGCAGCGGCAACTACATCAAGGGCGTGAAGCTGACCTTCAAGGCGGGCGTGGTCACCGACGTGCAGGCCGAGCAGGGCCAGGAGTTCACCATTCAGCAGCTCAACATGGACCAGGGAGCCAGGCGCCTTGGCGAGTTCTCGCTCACGGACAGGCGTTTCTCGCGCATCGATCGTTTCATGGCCCACACCCTGTACGACGAGAATTTCGGCGGGCAGAACGGCAACTGCCATGTGGCTGTGGGTTCCTCTTATTCCGATACGTACGCCGGTGATCCGGCGGAGCTGACTTTGGAGCGCAAAGAGGAGTTGGGCTTCAACAACTCGGCCCTGCACTGGGACCTCATCAACACCGAAGCCAAACGCGTTACGGCCTATTTGCGTGGCGGAGGTAAGACCGTCATATACGAACAGGGCATGTTTACGCTTTAGATCATGACGCTCCCGAAGGTTCTCTGTATCCTCGGCCCCACGGGCGCGGGAAAGACCGATGCGTCGGTGGCCCTAGCCGAAGGCTTGCACGGCGGTGTGGTCAATTTCGACTCACGCCAGGTCTACCGTTATCTGCCCATTGTTACGGCCCAACCTAGTCATGAGGAGCGACGCGCAGTTCCGCACCTCCTGTACGGCTTTCTGGATCCGTGCGAGTCCATCAGCGCGGGCGCATTCATAGCCATGGCCGAGGACTCCATGGCGAAACTGCGCGAAAAAGGGCTGCTGCCGATTCTGGTGGGCGGCACGGGCATGTATCTGGATGGCCTGCTGCTCGGATTGGCCGAGATCCCTCCGGTGCCGGCCGAGATTCGCCAGTCGGTGCAGGCTGAGTGCGACAGTCAGGGCACGGCTAGACTGCATGAGCGGCTTACGGCCGTCGATCCGCGCTATGCAGCCAAGATCCACATCAATGACCGCCAGCGCATCACGCGCGCCCTGGAAGTGCACGCCGCTACCGGGCGTACCTTCTCGGAATGGCACGACTTGCAGCAAGCCCAGGCTGCAAGTCCACGCTACGATGCCCTGAAGATCGGTGTCGTTCTGGACATGACGGATCTGGAAACCAGACTGGCGTTGCGCATCGAGCGCATGCTTGAGGCCGGCGCGCTGGAGGAGATGCGCCGGGCGTACGCCCTATGCCCGGACGAGCATGCATCAGGCTTCACGGGTATTGGCTGCCGCGAACTGCTGGATGTCATTCTCGGCAGGACGAGTCTGGAAGAGGCCAAGCGCATCTGGCTAAAACATACGCGAGCCTACGCCAAGCGCCAGTTGACCTGGTTTCGGCGCGATGCGGGCATCCACTGGTTTGCTCCGGCTGATTATCCGGCCATGCTGGGCCTTGCGCAACGCTGGCTCCACGGCGTTAAAGACTGACATGGCCTTGTGGAGGGTGAGCATTACCGGCATTGGAGTCGTAGTTACATTGCCAAAAACCATAAACGGAAGTAGACAGAACGAAACCGCACAGGATGCCGCATGCTCCGCCATATCTCCCAAGATCAAAACAGTAACACAGTGAAGACCATGAAAAGAGCGCTTGTCCGCAGATGCCTTGCGTGTCTGGCCCAGATCGTCGGCCTTTTGATTGTTGGCCTGATGGGGGTGTCTCCTGCCCTGGCAGCGGATATCGAACTTGACGTCTTGCGCATGGAAGGGGAGAGCCAGCAGCAACTCCAGGCTAGAGCCCTGCAAGCCGCCTTTACCCGCGCAGTCTATAATGAAGCTCTGGATCTCTTGCCGGGCCAACTTCAACCGTTGCGTAGCGAGTTGCTCTATTCTTTCCTGTCTAACCGGTCGGCCAAGTACATCCAAGGATACTCCGACGTATCCAACGAGCACATTTCCAATGGCGTGCGCATCTATGCCCATGTCGCGGTCAATCGCAACGCCCTCAAGAAAATGCTGCAGGACTTGGGCATCCTGTACACAGTGGATGCTTTCTTGCCCTATACTCTGTCCATGGGGCAGGGCATGGGCTCGATTGGAGAGCAGATCACCAGGCTGCAGTTTCTCTCTGGCCTTTCTTCCATCCATGGAGTCAAGCCCAGGCTGACCCTGGAGAGTGGGCCGCAGGATGTCTGGTCCGGGCACCTGGAGTCCGACGTGGGGGAATGGCGCAGCCGCTCAAAGGATCTGGAGGTCCTGTGGCTGACCTTGTGGGGCAATTATTTTTCTCGCACGGGTATGGCAGCCAGGGGCAACAAGGCCATGAGCGTGCAGGTGGTGGGCTGGAAGGCACCGGATGATATCCGTATCTTTGACGAAGAGCTGCAGACATGGGAACATAGCGTATCCGCCGCAGAGCTCGTGGATGTATCCCTGGAGGCCGGTGGCTTGACCGCGCGTTGGCAGATTCTTACGGACAAAGTGCAAGAAGTTCAGCAAGCCTTGGACGTCAGGCTTGCATCACAGGGGCTTACTGTGCTTCTGCATTCACCGGATGCCGCGCTCGATGTACAGCCGACCGCCGGATCTCAGCTAGCGGCGCCCTGATTCACACCTTAGCTTAAGGGCGGGGCAGAGAGCATGGAGGAGCTGAACAGGAACTGGACACTGCCAAATCTCCTGACCATGGTGCGCATCCTGCTCACTCCCGGCTTCATCATGGCCTTTTTGCAGGAGTGGTTCACCCTGGCGTGGATCCTGTTCGCAGTGGCGGGATTCACGGATGGCCTGGACGGGTTTCTGGCCAGGGTCCTCCGGCAGCGTTCCAAGCTCGGGGCTATGCTGGATCCTCTTGCCGACAAGGTGCTCCTGGATGCCAGCTTCATCACTTTAGCCGTAAAAGGTTGGCTGCCCGACTTTTTGGCCGTTCTCGTCGTGAGCCGGGATGCGCTCATTATCGGCGGCCTGCTCGTTCTCAATTTTTGGGGCATTGACGTCAAGAACATAGCCAGGCCTGCTTGGACCAGTAAGCTCAATACCTTGCTGCAGATATCCCTGGTGCTTTTCGTACTCCTGGAGCAGACATTCGGCTTTGATCAGAATGCAGTTCGACTGCTGTTGTTGGCCGGAGTTTCCGGGCTGACCGTGCTGACGGCCGCCCAGTATATCGTGCGTGGCATGGCCATGGTCAAAGACGAGGCATAGCATCTCATTGAAATGGCTGTGCGGTCAGGATGGCTCCCCGGATGCTGGGCGTCAAACCAATACGGTGTTGAAAAAGTCCAGAACGGTTTTCAACAGTCTAGAGCAGATTGCTTTTAAGACGCCCGCTCCGGCGTTGACGGCGCAAGTGAATTGCGCCTACGCCTACGCGGCGGCAAGCCATGCCGACGCATGGCTTGCAGAGCATTTTCAAAAGCAAAATGCTCTAACAGGGCTGAGTTGGACCAAAAAAAACCGGAAAGCTTGCGCTTTCCGGTACTTGCCACGTCTTTTCCCGCAGATTATTTCGATTCGTCCTTGGATTTTTCCCCGGAGTCTTTATTGTTCTTTGGAGTGATGTCGATCTCCTCGGGCTCGTTGGTGGCCTTGCGAAAATTCTTGATGGCCCGCCCGAGTCCTCCGCCGATTTCCGGCAGTTTGTTAGCGCCGAAAATGATGAGAATGATCACCAAAATGATGATCAGTTCAGGCATTCCGATTCCAAACATGAAAGCGCCTCCATTTACGAGTAGACTCGGGCTATACACGCGCCTTTTGATGAGGTCAAGGCGCGTTTGGACGCGCGGCTGCATGGCTGAAGCGGCTTTTGCTGATTGCTGCGGCGCAGGTGAGGTAGGCATGAAAGAACATTGCGCAAAGGAAGGCAAGCGGGTTAATAGCTTCCCCCACGCGAAGAGGATGGACAGAAACAGAGCGATAATCAGCCGGATGCCCGGAAGGGAGTGCGCGTATTACGCGCAAGGCCACTGCATCTACGAGGAGCGCCTTAATCCTGGCTTTCAGACGGGCTTTCGTTGTGTCGTTCTGACGCGTTGGGAGGATGAGTATGACCAGTTTCTCGACCAGGCCGAAGTCTTTCAGTTGGACGACGAAACGGCTGGCCGCATATGGGACAAGCGCTTCCGCAAATTGGCCGAGGGTCCGCTGCAGTGCCAGGAGTTTACCTCTGGCGGCGACGTGGCGGTAGTCAACTGCATCCATCTCCTGGACGATGTGTGTGTGCTGCGGCTGCCCGCATGTCAGGGCATGTGCCGCAGATTTAAATCTCGCTGAGTGCTCAGTTGCACAACCAGCGTGGCGAGGGAGACCATGTTGCTCTACTTCCCATCCATGCATCTCGAATTCGCCTCCGATGAGGCTCCGTTGGAAGTCTGCTTCCTCGATCCTGGCTTTGCCGAGCAGACCGGTGGCCGCTCTGTCCGACCCACAGGCCTGCCGATGGATGAAAGAAGCGCCAAAGCCTTCGTGCAGGAATCCCTGCGCTTTGGCGAACAGTTCTCCAACATCAAGGACCTGTCCTATCATGCCGTCGGCAAGCAGGAGAATTGTTTCGACCATACAAGCATGGCTATCCGCTCGGAATTGCGTGCAAGGATTGAGGGTGTGAGCACGGAGAATGACTTCGCCTCCAAGGCCAGGGCCCAGAGCCTGCTCCTGCTAGCTTACAGTCTGGAGCAACGCGTTCTTGAGGTTGATGCCTGCCAGGAAGGAGTGCAGAGTGGACACGCCAAACTGGCTATGGCTCTCGGGTTCAGCGAAGATGATTTCGAGGAGATGCGCGAAATGGGCCTGCAGGACGCGCTGGAGATCCCACAGGAGCCCGCCCCTTTGGCCTCGGCCTGGCGCACTGTGTTCGAGGCCATGCTCCTGCTCACGGATTGCTCCGATTACTATACCGATGACCCGCAAGTGCTGGCCGACCTGGAAGAGCAGGGGCTGGTGGGAGCCGGCAATGGTCTAGGCACCTTCAAGGCTCCTGCCTGGAAGATGCTGGGCCTTTCGAAAACGGACGCCAGGCGGCCATGGCTGAATGGTGAAATCTCCGTCTCCTATTCCAAAAAGGCCCTGATCTAGAGACGTAACAGCATGCATATTTCCTTTCTGGACAAAGAATTCTTCACTGGCATCCGCGGCTTTATCTTCGATTGCGATGGGGTGCTCGTGGACTCCATGGCCGCCAATATGGCCTATTACAATATCTTCCGCGAGCACTTCGGCCTGCCGCCCATGAGTCGTGAGGAGGAGCTGTATGTGCACAGCGCCTCCAATCAGGAGTCGCTGGACCGCATTTTACCGGCAGAATTCCGTGCCGAGGCTGAAGAATTCCGTAAGACGCTCGATTACCGAATGGTCCTGCCGTGGCTGCAGCTGGAAACAGGTCTCACGGAACTGCTGACCTGGCTTCGCGGCAAGGGATTTCACTTGGGCGTGAACACGAATCGGACCAACACCATGGACATGCTCCTGGAGCATTTCGGGTTGTCCGGCATCTTTAACCCCGTCATCCAGGCCAGTTGCGTGTCCAGGCCCAAGCCCAGCCCTGAAGGAGTGCACGTCATCTTGAATGGCTGGCGCATGCTGCCGGAAGAGGCAGTGTTCATCGGTGATAGCCATGTGGACGAACAGACGGCTAGAGCGGCCGGCGTGCGCTTCTGGGCATACCGCAACGAGCGCCTGTCGGCCGAACTGCACCTCTCCGCTTATGCGGAATTGTCAGCCTGCCTGAAGCAGGTGGACGCCGGCTGTAGACCCTGTATGCCCTAAAAATCTCTTGATTTGTCGGTCTCGCTGTGCAAGGTTTTTAGCCATGCGACTGCCCTATCCGTCTTTCAGGGGCTGCCGCAATCCTGGGGAGGAACAATGTTCCTGAGCAATTTCCTGCAGGCCATCGCCGTAGTCATTGAGGCGATTCTTTCCATCTACTTCTGGATCGTCATCATCTCCGCACTTCTTTCGTGGGTGAATCCAGATCCATATAACCCCATAGTCCGGATTCTGCGCAACCTGACAGAGCCGGTTTTCATGCGCTTGCGGCGTTGGATGCCCTTTCTTATCGTCGGCGGGTTCGATCTTACACCCCTGGTGGTGTTGCTTGGCATTCAATTTCTAAAGATTTTCGTGGTGCAGAGTCTTCTTCAATTAGCATTCACTATGCGGTGATTAAATCATGAATTTGTCCAAGATAGATTTGCTCAACAAGCGCTTTAGCAAAAGGTTCCGCGGTTATTGCCGTACGGAGGTGGATCAGCTTCTTCAAGAAGCAGCCGAAGCTATCGGCGACCTTTCTGAAGACAAGAAGGAGTTGCACCGCCGTATCGCAGACCTGGAGGCCAGCCTCGCCGAACATAAGCAGCGCGAGGAGACTCTGCGCGATACGCTCATGACGACGCAGCGCATGATAGACGACCTCAAGGCCAATGCCCGTCGCGAAGCTCAACTCATCATCGACGAAGCACAAGCCAAGGCCGAGGCCATACTCAATCGCGCGCACCTGCGCCTGGCTCAACTTCATGAGGATATCACCGAACTCAAACGGCAGCGCACTCAGTTCGAGGTCAAGCTTCGCAGCCTTCTCGATGCGCATCTGCGCATGCTCGAGATGGAGAATCAGGATCAGGAGCAACTTGAGGCTCTGGAATCCAAACTGAAGTTCTTCAAAAAGGCAAAGTGAAAAGAAGTTCAGCCACATCTGCCGCATCAGCACTACCCGGCTGCGTAATCAGCATTGAGCCGGGGGTCTGGAGGCTCAACATATGGGTGCAGCCAGGTGCGAATCGCAATGAGCCCGTCGGTCTGTACCAAGATTGCTGCAAGATAAAGCTGTCTGCTCCTCCCGTGGACAACAAGGCTAACAAAGCTTTGGTTGTCTATATTGCCGGCCTTCTTGGCCTACGAAAAAATCAGGTTTTACTTGAGAACGGTTTGACCAGTCGGCGCAAATCGCTGCTCATACATTCGGCAACCGAACCAAAGTGGTCTGCCGTAATGATGGATTAGTGGTAATAAAAAAGGAGAGGACTCCCATGGAACAGCATGAGATTGAACTCATCAAGAAGTACGGACAAAAAGACAATGAGCTCAAAGCGCTTTGGGACCTCCATGCCGATTATGAACAACGGCTAGAGAAGCTACTAAAAAAGCCCGCGCTAACCCCCGTGGAAGAAACTGAGGTCAGGGAACTCAAGAAAAAGAAGCTTGCGGGCAAGACAAAGCTGCAACAGCTTCTGGAGCGTTACAAATCAGCGGAGGCATGATCCTATGGAGCTCAGCGGAGCTCAGATTCTGCTCGAATGTCTGAGGCTCGAGGGCGTTGAGGTCGTCTTCGGTTTTCCTGGGGGAGCCGTCATTGATATTTATGACCAACTCCCCAACTATCCCTTCAAGCACGTCCTCGTGCGCCACGAGCAGGGCGCAATCCACGCGGCGGACGGGTATGCCCGAGCCACTGGTAAAGTAGGCGTCTGCTTGGCCACTTCCGGCCCCGGCGCCACCAACACGGTCACGGGCATTGCCACGGCCTACATGGACTCCATACCCGTGGTCATCATCACCGGGCAGGTGCCTACGCCGCTCATCGGCAACGACGCCTTCCAGGAAGTTGACATCGTCGGCATCACCAGGCCGTGCACCAAGCACAACTACCTGGTGAAGAGCGTGGATGATCTGGCGCTGACGCTTCGCAGGGCATTTTATCTCGCCAAGACCGGGCGGCCGGGCCCGGTCTTGGTGGATATACCCAAGGATGTCCAGCAGCAGATCACCAGTTTCGTGTTCCCCAAGGCCGAGCAGATCAAGATGCGCAGTTACCAGCCCAACTTGAAACCCAATGTGAAACAGCTGCGCAAAGTCTTGGAACTGCTCAAGAGTTCCAAGAAGCCGCTCATCTACGCAGGCGGCGGCGTCATATCCTCGGATGCTTCCGAAGATCTGACCTGGCTGGCCCGGACGTTTAATGTTCCGGTCACGGCCACGCTCATGGGCCTGGGCGCTTTTCCGGCCGCCGACCCGCTGTGGCTGGGCATGCTTGGCATGCACGGTACTTATGCCGCCAATATGGCCGTGAATAATGCCGACCTCCTCCTGGCCATCGGAGCGCGCTTCGACGACCGGGTCACGGGCAAGGTCAGTACCTTCGCGCCCAACGCCACCATCGTGCACGTTGATATCGACCCGACCTCCATTCGCAAGAACGTGAATGTGCACGTGCCCGTTGTGGCGGACTGCAAGACGGCACTGTCGGAGTTGCGTCAGGAGATGGAAGCCAAGCCGGAAGAGTTCACGGCATCCGATGATCATAAGGATTGGGTCGAGACGGTCCGTGCCTGGGCTGTGGAGCATCCCCTGCGCTACAATCGGGAAAATGGCGTCATCAAGCCCCAGACGGTCGTCGAGGCCATTTACGAGTTGACCAAGGGCGAGGCCATTATCTGCACCGAAGTGGGGCAGAACCAAATGTGGGCCGCCCAGTTCTACGGATTCCAGAAGCCCCGCACCTGCATCTCCTCGGGTGGCCTGGGCACCATGGGCTTCGGCTTTCCGGCCGCCATCGGCGCTCAGATGGCTTTTCCCGACAAGCTGGTTATCGACATCGCGGGTGACGGTTCAATCCAGATGAACAGCCAGGAGTTGGCCACGGCAGTCTGTTACAAGCTGCCGGTGAAGATCGTCATCCTCAACAACCGCAATTTGGGCATGGTGCGCCAGTGGCAGGAACTCTTCTACAAGAAGAATTATTGCGCCACATGCATGGATGCCCAGCCCGATTTCGTCAAGCTGGCCGAGGCATACGGCGCCGCCGGATTCCGTGTGACGCGGGAAGCGGACCTCATACCGACGCTCCAGAAGGCCTTTGCCCTGAACAATACGGTCATCGTGGACGTGACGGTCTGCCCCGAGGAAAACGTCTACCCCATGGTGCCGGCCGGAAAATCCTTAACCGAGATGCTTCTCGTCTAGGTGGGCGCCATGAAACACGTGCTCTCGGTCCTCGTGGAAAACGAGCCGGGCGTCCTTGCGCGGGTGGCCGGCCTGTTCAGCGGCCGAGGATTCAATATCGAATCCCTCAATGTGGCACCCACCCTGGATGAAGGCGTATCGCACATGACCATCACGACCGAAGGCGATGCTGCGATCATCGAGCAGATCATCAAGCAGTTGCGCAAGTTGGTCACGGTGATCAAGGTCGTGCATATCAACGAGGTCAAGTCCATCCAACGACGCATGGCGCTTATCAAGGTGCACGCCGGCGATGCCGGACGCGCCGAGGTGCTGCGCATCGCGGACATCTTCCGCTGCAAAGTGGTGGACGTAAGCCCGGATGAACTAACGCTTGAAGCAACGGGTGATGAGGAGAAAATTCTCGCGCTCATTAGCCTCCTGCAGCGCTTCGGCATCAAGGAGGTCGCGCGCACCGGTGCCGTGGCCATGAAACGGAGCATGCAGTAGCCTTTCGCCGGACTCGAATGTACTCAGCCTTGACCTGTCGCCAGCAGTAGCCGGCTGTGGAGTGTTCTGCGCCGCATTGTTTTGTGCCAGGTCAATGGCTTGTCCAAGGCCCGGAAGCCATTCCGCATCCAAGATTGGCTTCCGGATGATGATTTGCCCACGCAGAAAACGAAGAGAGCAGAGTGATGAAAGTCTATTACGAACAGGACGCCGACCTCGGTCTTCTCAAGAACAAGACGGTGGCAATCCTCGGCTACGGCAGCCAGGGCCACGCCCATGCCCAGAACCTGCGCGACTCCGGCGTCAAGGTCATAATCGGTCAGCGCCCGGGAGGCCCCAACTATGACTTGGCGCGGGAACACGGCTTTGAGCCCATGTCCGCAGCCGAGGCGGCCAAGCAGGCCGACGTCATCATGATTCTTGTTCAGGACCAGTACCAAAGGGCCCTGTACGAGAACGACATCAAACCCAACCTGACGCCGGGCAAGGCTTTGGCCTTTGGCCATGGCTTCAATATCCATTTTCAGCAGATCGTGCCGCCCAAGGACGTGGACGTGATCATGATCGCGCCCAAGGGCCCCGGCCACCTCGTGCGCCGCACCTACACTGAGGGCGGCGCTGTGCCGGCCCTGGTGGCCGTGCACCAGGATGCCTCGGGCAAGGCTCTGGATAAGGCCCTGGCTTATGCCAAGGGCATCGGCGCTACTCGCTCCGGCGTGATCCAGACTAATTTCCGCGAAGAGACCGAGACCGATCTGTTCGGCGAACAGGTGGTCCTGTGCGGCGGTGTGTCCGAACTCATCAAGGCCGGCTTCGATACCTTGGTGGAGGCCGGCTACCAGCCCGAGATGGCTTACTTCGAGTGCCTGCACGAGCTGAAGCTTATCGTGGACCTGCTCTATGAAGGCGGCCTGTCCAAAATGCGCTGGTCCATCTCGGACACGGCCGAATACGGCGACTATTCGCGTGGCCCGCGCATCATCACTGATGAAACGCGCAAGGAGATGAAGAAAATCCTCAAGGAGATCCAGCAGGGCGAGTTCGCGCGCGAATTCATCATGGAGAATGTGACCGGCAAGGCTCACTTCAGCGCCATGCGCCGCCTGAACCAGGAGCACCAGATCGAGAAGGTCGGTGCCAAGCTGCGTTCGATGATGTCCTGGCTCAAGAAATAGCAGGGCTGATCACGAATTGAACAAGAGCGCCCGACCCCACGTGGGATCGGGCGCTCTTTCGTTGACGGGCCGAGCGCCGGCCAGGACAGCTCGTGATAACCTGCGGCCGGACGCCAAGCAGATTCGGAATCCAGTCGGCTATTCGTGTCGCAACATGCCCATGCGCCTCATCGTCAGCCATGCCGTCAGGCACAGGCCGCCGCAGCTCACGCCCAGAAGACCGATGATTGCCTGCTTGCTCTCCCATTCCAAAGAAACGAACCACATGGCGACGGCACCAAGGATAAAGTAGGTGAAAAGTAGCAGAGACGATGCCGCGCCAGCCTCATGCTTCACCTGCTCCAGGATGAGGTTGTTGCTTGGCGGACGGCTCAAGCCACCCGAGAAGGCAATCACGGCCATGGCCAGGGCAAAGCCCCACTGCCCCAGCCCCTTTCCGAACAGCAGGCCAAGCCCCCCCACAAAAATCCCCGCAAAGCCGACCGTGATCAGCGTCTTGGATTCATACCCCCTCACAAGTCGTAGGAAGGCGATCGAACCAAGCATGATGCACAAGGCATTGAAAGCGAAGAAATAACCGAAATTCTGTTCGCTGAGGCCAAAGCCAGTGATGTAGATGTGCGAGGAGCCGGCAATGAATCCGAAGAATGGGAGCATGATCGTGGCCATGAGCAGGGTCAAGGCTACATAGGTCGGATTTTTTGCCAGGCGGATATAGGCTCCGGCAACTTGGGCAAGCGAATTGCTGGATCTGCTCACAAGAGTTTCCGGGCATCTGCTTACTCCGATGAGGGCGATTAGGCCTAGGATAGCTTGGGCATAGAATATCCAATGCCAGGAGAGCCAAGCTGTGATCCAGCTGCCAAATGTGGGAGCCAGCATGGGCGCCAGGGGCACAATGATGCCGAGGTAAGCCAGCACGCGCTCGCGGTCCTTGCCGGTGAAGAGATCCTTGCTCATAGCTAGAGCCAAGGATGGCCCGGCAGCGGCGCCGGCTCCCTGCAGAGCACGGAAGAAGATCACCGAACTCACGTTATCCATTATCGCACCCAGCAGGCTGGAGACGACGAACACGCTTAAACCCACCATGAGTGGGCGCCGTCGGCCGTAGCGATCCGATACCGGGCCGTATACGAGCAGGAAGAACGCATAGGTGACGACGAAGCAGACCAGGATCAGGTTGATCGTGGCAACTGGTTGGTTCCAGGTTTCTGCCAGAGTGGGCAGGGCAGGCAGGATCATGTCGATGGACAAGGGTGGAAAGGCGGATAAGAGAGCCAAAAGGAGTATCATTCCTCGCACATGCATTCTCCATTGCGTGAAGCGGTACGCCCAGGTCGAGCGACCACTCATGATTACGGTGTATTGGGATGGACATTATATGGCAAGCTTTGGCGCGGAGCCCGTATGGGCGCACGCGGGCCAATTTGCATATACTATGTCAGGACAGCCAGGCATTGATCCGGTTCAGCCGGGGAAATGTCACAAAGGTTTGCTCAAGGTTCAACTTTGCGAATTCACTCAAGTTGTTAATTATGGTCTTCCTATAGGCAAATGGCAAGTTGACAGGCGGCTCCTAAAGAGTAAGCGACTCCAACCTTAAGCCCTAAACAATGCTGATGTAGGCGTACGTCTGAGCACCAAAGTGTAGCTATAGCGTAGTCATGGCGGTGTTTAGCGTGCATAATTCATTTAATGTTCTT
The DNA here is from genome assembly GCF_000422545.1 of Desulfocurvibacter africanus subsp. africanus DSM 2603. Lineage (NCBI taxonomy): Bacteria > Pseudomonadati > Thermodesulfobacteriota > Desulfovibrionia > Desulfovibrionales > Desulfovibrionaceae > Desulfocurvibacter > Desulfocurvibacter africanus. Next base: position 85,503 of record NZ_AULZ01000011.1, on the reverse strand, counting down.
ACTTGGTTCTTGTAGGCTTGACATGTGGTCACATAAAGTCTCATGTTGCGCTCGATATGTGGTTAGTATGTCAAGTGATCTGCCTGATATCTTTGGTCCACTCAACTTTTGAGAGTGGCCTCCAGGCTCAGGTTCACTATTTCCAGTTGGCAGAGGCCACCCGTTTTCGCGGCCTCTTGCGCGGCACCTGCAGACCGGCCCTGCCCCAGAGTCAGCAGGCCTTGTCCGGGCTCATGGCCTGCCCAAGCCACTTCATTAAGACCTGAATGCGGCGGTATTCATACCCGGATACTGTGCCGCATGCGCGACTGGTAAGCGTCGAAAGGTAGAAAACGCACACGCACGACGCAGAGAGAAGCCGCGTTCCTTGGCGCAATCGACCTGCTGGCGACGAACGGATGCGCCTACCATTTTCTTGCAGTGATCTCCTTCAGGGCCTCAACTTTAAGGTTGCGCTCAGCAAGGAGCTTCTTGAGGTGGCCATTCTCTCCTTTAGAGCATTTTGCTTTTGAAAATGCTCTGCAAGCCATGCGTCGGCATGCTTGCCGCCGCGTAGGCGTAGGCGCAATTCACTTGCGCCGTCAACGCCGGAGCGGGCGTCTTAAAAAGCAATCTGCTCTAAACTGTCGCAGCTCCTTGACCTCGTAGGCACGCATGCCGCCGAAGCTCTTTCGTCAGGTGTAGATGGTCCACTCGTTGATGCCGTGCTGCTTGGCAACCTGCGCCACCGGACCGCGGTCGGTCTCGCGCAAGGATGTTCACCATCTGCTCGTCTGAAAAACGGCCTTTTCTCGTGGCTCCTCGTCTACTGCTGGGAGCCATCTCCTCAAATTATAATGGTTTGAAGGAGCTGAGCAAGTCATGTATCTAGATTTGCTTTGATTTCCCGTAGAGAGAAAACATGCCGAAGATCGACTGGGACGGTCAAGCGGAAGTGGTAGTGGCCCGCGCGAAGAACCAGACGGGAAGCCATTCAAGCCTCCGTTTCTGGTACAAATCTGGTCCAACTTGTACCAAACTTGTACCAAAAGCAGCTTTGAGCGACTTCCGGAGGCCTTCAGGCCAGCCAAAAAGAAAAAAGGCTCTGGAAAACCAGAGCCTTAGATTTCTGTGGTAGCAAGGGAGGGACTTGAACCCCCGACACTGCGGGTATGAACCGCATGCTCTAACCAACTGAGCTACCTTGCCACAAAAAAACGCATTTCTTTCAACCGCCGCGGGAGCGATTAACTACCCACTCTCGCCATAAATAGCAAGAGGTCTGCACACAATTTTTCCGGCCCTATCAATTCACCCCCGTGCTCCAGAAAAGAAGCACCAGCGGGGCCAAGGCCAGGCGGTAATAGGCGAAGGGGCGTAGCGTTGTCTTGCCGAGCAGGGCTATGAAGAATTTGATCGCAGCCCAGGCCGAGAAGAAGGAGACAACGAAGCCGATAGCCAGGAACAGCATATCCGCACTTGTGAAGAGTCCAAGATTCTTGAACATCTCCAGTCCACTCGCCGCAACCATTATCGGCACCGCCGCGATGAAGGAATATTCGGCGGCCATGGTGCGGCGGGCGCCCAGGATCATGCCACCCATAATGGTTGCCGCCGAGCGGGAGAAGCCGGGCCACAAAGCCAGGCATTGGAAGCAGCCAATGCCCAGGGCGAGCAGAGGGGTTATATCGTCCAGGCTCGCGTAGCGCGGCTTTGGCCGCACGGTTTCGATGACCAAAATAATTACCGCACCTGCTCCCAGAGCCCAGGCAACGCTGATAGGGCCAAACAGATTGCTCTTTATGAGATCGTGTGAGGCCAGGCCCAGGAGCGCCGCTGGTAGCGATGTTAGGAAGAGCAGGAACAGCCCGCGTATTCCAGCGAACTGGGACGAGAGGGGAGGAGCGAATCCGGCTAGCCCGGATTGATCTTGATCGATCTGGACCAGGGATGGCGCCACGAGCCCCAGGAAGCGGCGTCTATAGAGTACGACAACCGCCAGAATCGCCCCGAGTTGGATGATGACGTCAAAGGTGGCTATTTTCTGGCCGGATAGCCCGAGCAGGGAGTTGGCAAGGATAAGGTGCCCAGTGCTCGAGATGGGCAGAAACTCGGTCAATCCTTCCACGACACCGAGCAATGCGGCCGAAATCCAGGAATCCATTTCCCCTCCCCCAAACATGGTTCATGCAGCAAGCCAAAGAGCCCTAGCTTAGGCCGTTTCAAGTTGCAAGCCAACCTTGGGTCGTGTACGAAATGCGTTCCGGCAAACCTTGCCGACCAAGCCGACGAGAGAGAAACACATGCCCACAATAGTTCCCAAGAGCGAGTTGCACCGCCGAGCTGTCCAGTGGATCAGCGAGCACCGGCCCGAGAAGTGCGATGCCGCCTGCCTTAAGAAGCTTCTTGAGGAAGCTGCCATGCGCTTTAACATGAGCCCCTTGGATGCAGAGTTTTTGCAGCGCTTTTACGCGGAAGACCGCAGTAAGGTAAAGTAAGGGAGCATCGTTCTGCGGCTTACTCCGTTCAAGCTGGCCAGTGAGCATGTTTTTAAGGAACTGCTCCTGACTTTTATCATTTGTCTGGGCTCACTCCTGACTCTTATCCTCATCGGCAGGATGCTCCAACTGAAAGAACTTTTTCTGGGGCAAAGCCTTGGAGTGATGGAGATAGGTCGCCTATTCTTCTATCTAAGCCCTTTTTTCCTGCAGCTGCTCATGCCCATCAGCTGCATGCTGGCAATTTTTCTAACCTTTCTCCGCATAAGCAGCGACCGGGAACTCATAGCCCTCAAGGCTGGCGGAGTGAGCCTGTACAAGCTGCTGCCATCGCCGGTCCTTTTCTGCTGTTTGTGCTGTGTGGCGAACTTGGCCGTGGCCTTTTGGGGCATATCCTGGGGCATGGACAATTTCCGGGCGGAAGTCCTTGAATTCGCCCGCAACCGCACCCAGATCATGATCCAGCCCGGCACGTTCAACAGCGATTTTCCTGGCTTGACAATTTTTGCCGAGCAATACGACCCAGGAAACAAGGAGATGCGGCTGATATTTGTCCAGGATAGCCGGGGAGACGAGACTTCCGCCACCATCGTCGCTGAAAAGGGCAGAGTGGTTACCGACAAGGAAAGAGGAAGGTTGCAGTTCCTGCTCAACGATGGCGCCATATACCGCACGGCCAAGGATCAGGTTCATACCCTTAAGTTTGTATCGTACCTGGTCAACCTGGACATCTGGAAGACATTCAATGCCGAGCAGCTCTCTGAAACCAGACCAAGAGAGATGTCCATCATTAACCTTCGCCGGCTTGCGGCTGATCCCGACTTGGCCAAGAAAAGGGATGAAGATTACGTTCGCAAGGTGAATGTTGAGATACAGAAGCGCTACACTTTGCCAGTAGCTTGCCTAGTGCTCGGGTTATTCGCCTTGCCGTTTGCCTGCTCCTTTCAAGGAGTTAAACAGTATGTCGGCGTGCTCATGGCCTTAGGCATGTTCATAGTCTATTACAGTTTATACTCCATCAGCATAAGCCTGGGGGAATCAGGTTTTCTTGCGCCTTGGATCGGGCTATGGTTGCCCAATGTAATCTTTTTTGTGTCGGCCATCTTCGGCATTCGGCTAACAGCTCAAGAAAAATCCATCAGGCTTGGGGATTGGCTGACCAACTTGCGCATGCCATTTAGGAAGAAGAGTTCGTGAGTGTCCTAAGCCGCTATCTACTGAGGCAAAACCTCTATCTAATGAGCATCTGTCTCTGTCTGGGTATAGCTGTCTACCTCCTTTCGGATTTGTTTGAACGATTGGACGACTTCCTTGAGGCTGGCCGAGGACTCAAGATCATGCTCGTCTACTTCCTGGTGAAAATCCCGCTTATCATTTCCCAGATATTGCCGGCCGTTTTTCTGGTCGCCATGCTCGTCCAGCTTTCAGCCATGCGCTCGAATCGCGAACTCCTGGCGCTACGCGCTGGCGGAATATCATACAAAGCTATCATTTCCTTCTTTCTAGTCTACAGCCTCTTTTGGTCGGGAGGCCAACTCTTCATCTCCCAGTACCTTGGGGTCAAAGGCCTGGAGTACTCCAAGCGAATTTGGGCTGAAGATGTGCGTGGCAAGGAGTATGTAACCAAGACTATCCACAAGCTTTGGCTTCGAGAAAACAACGATATCCTGCATATTGATACTGTCCAGCCTGCATCAGGCAAGGGCCGCAACTTGAGCATCTATACCCTTGCGCAGGACAGGCGGTCGGTTGTTCAATTCATCAACGCAAAAACATTTGAAGCGAAAGAGGGGAATTGGGTGCTAAATGATGTCACCATTATTGATCCCATCCGATTTACCTCAGAATACAAGCCGACCTTGAAACTAAGTCTAGGGGAAGCTTTCAAGTCCTTCACGTTGGCGGAGTCGAGAAACAATCCGGCTCAGCTTCCTTTGTGGGAGTTAGGCCGAGCCATACACCAACTGGAAGTAACAGGTTCGAACGTGGAAGGCCTGCGCACCATCTGGCATGGGAAGCTGTCCTATGCCTTCTCTATTACGATTATGGCCCTCCTGGCTCTCGCGATCATCACCTTCGAGCATAACGTATATTTAAACCTGACCGCCGGCTTGGTGGCGACGTTCCTCTTCTATGGCTTCTTCGTGCTTGGCTCGTCCGCCGGCGAGATGGGCTTCCTCCCGCCAATTGCCGGCGCATGGCTGGGCAACGCCGTTTTTATCCTGGGGGCCACGACACGATTGTTTTGGAGGAGCATCGCCAAGTCAACGCATTAGCCTGGAACGCTTCCCACCGCCGCGTCCAGGGCCTGCCAGAGTTCCTCGCGCCCCTGACTCGTACGGGCGGAGAAGGGCACGGGCCGCTGAATATCCCCCAAAATCTCGGTCCATTCACGCTGGCGCTTGGCTCGCTCTGCCTGCTTGCACTGATCTGCCTTGGTCAGGACCACGAGGATGGGCATGCCGATCTGGCGCAGATAAGAGCCCAGCTCGAGATCGAGCAGCTGCGGCGAGTGGCGACAATCGATGAGCATGGCCACGGCGCATAGTGCAGTCGCCTTGCTGATGTATGCGTCGATGAGCGAGGCCCAACTCTGGCGTTCCTGTTTGGAGCAGCGCGCGTAGCCATATCCCGGCAAATCCACGAGGTAATAGCCCGCGGGAGAAACGTGATAGAGATTGATGCTGCGCGTCTTGCCTGGCGTACCGCTGACCTTGGCCAGTTTCTTGGTCCCGGCCAGGGCATTGATAAGCGAGGATTTGCCCACATTGGAGCGCCCGGCCAGAGCGATCTGCGGAGCGTCGGGCAACGAGAGCTGGTCCGGAGTATAAATCGTACTGGTCAAGCGAACTACTCTGTTCATGTATTTCCTTATTGCTCGTTATGTCTGCTGAAGTCCAGCTGGACGCCGGGGAACGGGTGTCCGCCGGCTTGTCTTCGCCGTGTGAAGCGGGTATATATCGTAAGCTTCGTCAGGCATCCACTCCAGTTACAGTACGACTTCGGCGACCTCTCCGCCGACGAGGGCAGATCCCGATGGCAGGCTTCGACATTCTTGTGCTTAATGGTCCAAATCTTGGCTATATCGGCAAGCGACAACCTGAAATATATGGTTCGCAAGGCATGGATCAGGTGCCTGCGCTAGTTCGTGAGCTAATGGGTGAAAAGGCAGGCGACGTGCGCCTCTCTTTCTTCCAGACCAACTCCGAAGGCGGTCTCATCGATCGCCTGGAGCAGGCCTGGAACCATGGGGTGCACGGCATAGTCTTCAATGCCGGTGCCTACACACATACGAGCTTGGCCTTGGCCGATTGCCTGGCCTGGATCACAATTCCTTGCGTTGAAGTGCACCTTAGCAATATATGGGCGCGCACGGATGAGCCGCTTCGTCAGCGTAGCTACATCGGGTCCCGCTGCGTCGGTGTTGTTGCCGGATTTGGGCTCTTGAGTTATGCCCTGGCCGTGCAATCGCTGTGGAGACTTCTTTCAGATAAACAAACAATTTAATTTCAGAAGCTTATCGGAGGCGACATGCTGTCCACCAGCTCTTTCAGGCCAGGCCTGAAGATTGAAATAGACAATATTCCCTATGAAATTGTCGAGTTCCTGCACGTGAAACCTGGCAAGGGCGGAGCATTCGTGCGCACCAAATTGCGTAACCTCCTCAACGGCAGGGTAACCGATCAAACTTTCCGCTCCGGCGAAAAATTCAGCAAGCCCGACATGGCCACCACGTCCATGCAGTATCTGTACAGAGATGGCAGCGATTTTGTATTCATGGATATGGAGACATACGAACAAGTCCATGTGAACGAGGAGAAGCTCAGTGACAAGGGGGGCTTTGTCAAAGAGGGCAAGGAAGTGCAGGTGCTGCTGTACAAGGGCGAGTTGCTCGACCTTGACTTGCCTGCCTCCGTGGAGCTTCAGGTCGTGGAAACTGAACCTGGCGTGCAGGGCGACCGCGTGAGCAACGCCACCAAACCGGCCAAGCTTGAGACCGGTTTGCAGGTCAAGGTTCCGCTGTTCGTCAACCAAGGTGATATGATCAAGGTCGATACGCGCACCGGAGATTACATCAGCCGAGTGTAAGGTCTTCAGTGACAGCAGGTCGTGGCGGAAGCGGGCAGCCGCTTCCGCCGGTTTCGCGTTTCCGCCGGTAATCGAGGCATGTCCCGCGCGACCGCGCTCGATCCGCATCAATCGGTCCGATAAAGGAGGGTAGTGCTACGGACGGAAATAAGCTTTTCCGCGAAATCGTCGGCCTGTTCTTAATATTTTCCGGCATTTTCCTTGCCGTTAGCCTTTTTTCTTATCATCCGCAGGACCCGAGCTTTTTTTATATCTCCAGCAATAGCCGAGATGCCAGCAACCTTGCCGGTATCTTTGGCGCTCACTCCGCGGGCTTATTCGTGGAATTTTTCGGCATCGGGGGGATTCTCGTCCCGTTCTTGTGCCTCTACCTGGGTGCGCTCTGTTTCGTGCGCAGGCTGGCCATGGAGTGGTGGCGAGGCCTCGGCGTCTTCCTGCTGACTTTGACCCTGATAACCTGGGCCAATACGCCATGGGCCATACAGCATATTTCCATCTTGAGGACCTCGGGCGGCGGTTTGCTGGGCAAAGAGATATATCGCTGGTCCCAATTCCTGCTGCGCCCCTTTGGTGCACTTATTGTCTGGTCTTTCATACTAATGGCTTCCATCCAGCTCACCTTGGGCATCTCCTGGGTAATGGCCGGGTGCGGACTGCACAATCGCGCCTTGGGCGTTTGGCAACGGCGCAAATTCAAGAGCAAGCCGCACAGATTGTTAAAGCCTGCCATTTCGGCTCCGGAATCAGCAAAGGCCCAGTTTGTAGCCTTTACCTCCGTAGTCGATGAAGCGTCTCCTATTAAGCCTGCCTCTCCAACTTCCGAACGGAAGAGCGACTTTTCCTTCACCGCACTTTTTAAGCCGGAGAAAGAGGCTGAGGATACATACGAAAGAAAAAGAAATCCCCTGATCCCTTCAGAAAGAGGACAGGAGGAAGCTGGGGAAGCTGACTTGGCGTTCCCGGCAGAACTTTTTCTGCCGCCGCAAGATCCTCAAACCAAGGCTGGATCTGCAGAACGGTCTGGTTCAGCTACATCAGTACAGCCGCCTTCCGGTTCAGCATCACGCTCCCGCGCGATCACTCCGCGTGCCGCAGCCGCCACTAAAGCTCCATTGCCCGAAGAGTCAGACGAGCCTGAAGATGAGCATATACCTATCGACACATCACTTGCTCTGCCGCCCTTGGAGTTGTTAGCCAAACAAACAGGGAGCACCAGCGTCCAAAACATGGCGGACCTGGAGGAGAAAGCCCGGGCTTTAGCCGCCTGTCTGTCGGATTTTGGTGTCAATGGAGAAGTGCAGCGCATCGTGCCCGGCCCTGTGGTGACCATGTTCGAGTATAAGCCAGCTCCAGGTGTGAAACTCACGCGTATAACGAGCCTCTCGGATGACTTGGCCATGGCCCTGCGAGCCATGGCAGTACGCATCAACGCAATCCCGGGTAAGGATCTCGTGGGCATTGAGATTCCTAACGAAGACCGGGAGGTGGTGTTCTTACGGGACATTTTTGAGTCCGAGGATTTCAGCTCGTCCAAGTCCCGATTGACGTTAGCCCTGGGCAAGGACATTCAGGGCAAGCCCTTTGTGGCAGATTTGGCCAAGATGCCGCATCTGCTGGTGGCGGGCGCCACCGGTGCAGGCAAGAGTGTCTGTCTCAATGGCATCCTGCTTAGCCTGCTCTACAAGGCCGATCCGGACGAAGTAAAGCTGCTCCTGGTAGATCCTAAACGTATTGAACTCTCGGTTTATGCCGATCTGCCGCATCTGGTGCATCCTGTAGTTACGGAAATGGCCATGGCCAAGAACGCCTTGGAATGGGCAGTCTACGAAATGGAGAAACGCTACGAGGCCATGGCCCGGCTCGGAGTGCGCAATATTGACGGGTTCAACCAGAAGCTGGCCAAGACGAATATTGAGGCCCGTCCCGACTTGGCGGATCTGGCGCCCATGCCATATCTGGTCATTGTTATCGATGAGTTGGCGGACCTCATGATGACAGCCGCCAAGGAAGCCGAGATGGCCATCGTGCGTCTGGCCCAGTTGGCCCGCGCTTCCGGCATTCACCTCATCCTGGCCACGCAGCGTCCTTCGGTGGATGTCGTCACCGGACTCATTAAAGCCAACTTCCCGACGCGTATCTCCTTCCAGGTGACGTCCAAACACGATTCGCGGACCATTTTGGATACGATTGGTGCTGAAAAGCTCCTCGGGCGCGGCGACATGCTCTACAAGCCTAGCGGAGGCAGTTTTCTTCGTCTGCATGGAGCCTATGTAGGCGAGGATGAGATCGCGCACGTGGTGGAGTTCTGGAAGGCCAAAATTCCACAATCTTTTGAGCTTGATTTCGCTGCCTGGCAACAAGATGGCACGAATGAAACAGCGGAAGGAATGCCGGGAGGCCTTGATGGTGATCCGGTATACCAGGAAGCCATGGATTTTGTCCTCGAGCAAGGCAAGGCTTCCATATCGCTTATCCAGCGACGTTTCCGCATTGGCTTCAACCGCGCAGCACGCTACATTGAGCAGATGGAGATGGATGGCCTCCTAGGACCCCAGGAAGGCAGTAAACCCAGGCAGGTGCTCAGGGGGCGAGAGTAAATAATCCAAATGCGTTCAGATCCCGGAGTGTTCAAGACGGGATCAAGATGAATTTCGGTTCGACCTATTCAGAGCCTGTTGAACACTACCTGGCTTTTTTTGCAGAAAGATGGGATGAAAGGGCATTTCGGGAGAGTTTCGATGCCGAAGAGCTTATGCCGCCGGATCGGCAATCTCCTGGATATTTGGACTTTCATGCCTTGCTTGCTTCCCGTGCTTTCGTCTTCAGGCAGTTGGTAACACGCTCTAGCATCGACTTGTCGTTTTTTATATATGGAGATTGGATCCCGGCCCACGAGGAAGTTCTCCCCCAAGGAAAAGCCCTTATTTCCAAGTATAGATGAGCTCGCAGAGCTTGTTGTCCTGACAGATAGAGGTGGGCCGTTTGAAGCTCAGACGCGTGGAGTAACCCTCGGCAAAGGCTTCTTCGCGGACGCAGGCCAGTTGGCAAGCTAGATCGTCGGGCAGGCCCAATTCACGGTATGCATCAATGTGGGCGCAACGTTTGATTACGACTCGCATCTTATCCAAGCCAATCTCAAATTTGCCAATGTCCAAGGACCGACCGCTTCGCCATGTATTTACCACCGTGGCGAAATGGGGCAGATTGGGAGTGGTGTCACACGATTCGGCAAGGGCTTTGCCGGCCTCTCTGGCCACGTCGCGAGTGGCTTCCCCAATCACCTTAAGCGCTTCGGCACGCCCAATACGATCAATAAGCGTTTCAAAAACGCGCCGAAGGATGTCAGCCTCGAAACGTCTCTGTTCTGTTTGCGTCAGGAGGGGCATAGACACTACCTTAAATTAGTTTAAGTGGCAAAGCGCATCTATAATTGTATATAAAAGTATACCCATAAAGAAATCTCTTAGTCCAGCAGCCAAGAGGAGCGATAATGAAAAGATTTTTCATAGCATTGGGAGCGGTATTCATTCTGGTAGTGGTCAGCTCAAGCGCCCAGAGTGAGGAGATCACCCGCCGCATCCAGCAGCAGTATGAAACCTTGAAGGGCTTCAAGGCCGGGTTCACACAAGAGCTGACGAATGCCGCTACTGGCGAGGTAGAAAAAAGACGTGGCACGATAGCTTTCATGCAGCCAAGCCTTATCCGCTGGGAGACGGTGGAGCCGGAGAAGGAGTTGCTCATCGTAGGCGAGAATGCCGTCTGGGACTATTTCAGCGATGACAACCTAGTTATAAAGTATCCTCTTGCCCAAGTGCTCAACTCCAAGACCATGATTAGGTTTCTTTCGGGCAAAGCTCGGTTTGAGGAAGACTTCGCCGTGGCTAATCAAGGTGAGGAGAGCGGATTGATCAAGATCCGCCTTGATCCCAAAGAGCCTGAACCTTCGCTAGTTTTGGCCTATATCTGGTTGGACCCGAAGACTTACCTCATCCGTAGCGTCTTGCTGATGGACTTCTATGGCAATGCTAATCAGGTGAACCTCCGCGACCTGGAACTCAACCCGGTTCTGTCCAGAAGCTACTTTCACTTCACGCCACCGTCTGGAGTAGAGGTGCAGGACAATACCCAAACAGGTTCATAGCTATTCAGAGCCGGGAATACCGACGGCCACGGCTGTCTTCAGGACCTTGACTTCAGCGGGAGTCAGGGTCCTGAGTTTTCCAGTAGGAAGCGCGCCCAGGGAGAGCGGACCTTCACAGGTGCGTCGGAGTTTGAGCACCGTAAGGCCTAAATCGCGGCACATGCGCCTTATCTGTCGATTGATGCCTTGAATGAGCGTCAATTCCAGAAGGGTCTTGCCAAGCATCTGTTTATCCAAAACCTTGACCTCCACTGGAGCGAGTTTCTCGCCTTCAGCCAAGGTCATGCCCCGGCGCATGGCCTCAAGCTTGTCCCTGGTCACTTCACCGCGAACCAGCACTTCATAGACCTTAGGCAAATGATAGCGCGGGTGCGTCATGCGATAGGTCAAGTCACCATCGGAAGTCAGTAGGAGAAGGCCTTCGGAGAAGAAATCCAAACGACCAACGGGAAAAACACGCCTCTTGCGTACCTCCTCGGGCAAGATTTCCAGCACGGTTCGCCGGCCCTGTGGATCGCTGGCAGTGGTCACTACTTCGACTGGCTTGTTCAGCATATAGTAGGCATGCTCCGTAGCTTGCCCCTCTTGAGGGAGAAACGCCACCGGTTTGCCGAACACGGTGACGATGTCATTCTGGGGATCGACCTGTATGCCAGGGGACGAGGCTGTGATGCCGTTAACAGCTACATTACCGGCAAAAACAAGCTCATCTGCCTTACGTCGAGAGCAGACCCCAGCCATGGCCAATGCTTTGTTTAGTCGCATGGGCCCCTTCTATCGGAAGGGGCCCTTATCAGAAAAGAGGAAAGTGTAGTCGAATTTCGACGAGAGGCTGTGCTCAGATCTGAATAACCTTGTTGGCTAATTGCAGACTTGTGACCACATCCAGCATATTGGTCGTGTCTCCTACGGCCTTTTTAGCCAGAAGGCCGAAGAAATCAAGGCAGGTGCCGCAAACCAGGATGGTCACACCCGAATCCTCGATGCGTTTGAGTTCGTCTAAAACAGGGCTGTCTTGGATAGTCAGCCGGACACCGCTGTTGAGCAAGATGACGCGCCAGAGTTCCTCGCCCAGTTCAGGCAGGGTGGACAGAAAACTCTTCATGAGCTTGCTACCCAGAGTTTCATCGCCACGGCCAATTGTGTCCGCAGTGATAAAGACCACGGTTTTCCGCGCGAGTCGGGCAAGTTCATCGTCAGGCATGACCGCGCACTCGGCGCAACCATCCGGCTTCCCGCCGGTAGTGGAAGTCACGCGATTTCCAGCAATGCTCCACACTCCATCGCCAGCCGATTCCGTGGTGATGGTGTAGCCTTGATTTTTTAGAAACCTGCTGACATTTTCCTTGGCGGCCTCGTTATCCACGGTTACGGTCAGGCAATCCGGCTGTTGGGAATCGATGAGCCGCTTGCATTCCAGAACCGGCCCTGGACAAGCCAGACCCTTGCAATCCAAATGCCTATGGGGCATGGGTGTTCCTCCTTGCAGATCTGACTTGGGATCATAATTCGCCAACGTCGTCAAATTTGATTGCCGGATAGAATATTACTTTTTCCATAGAATAATCAGATGCAATCCTGTGAAACGTGCTGGCCGCTCCGACCGGCGCGTCGCTCCAGGGTAGCGTCATGTATTAAGGAGACCGCGTGGGAAGCAAAGGCCCTGCCTACATGTCGAATAAGTACCTTATCCTCAGAATGCTAAGCTACTTCAAGGCCTTCAAGGTGCGTATTGCATTTTCAATGCTGGCCATGGTCCTTGTGGCTGCCGGCGATGGCGCCACGGCTTTCCTGGTCAAGCCGGCCATGGACGAGATTTTCATCAATAAGGACAAAACCGCCCTAATTTTTATTCCGATCCTGTTCATGGCGGTTTACCTGCTCAAGGGAGCGGGGCGTTTCTATCAGCAATACCTCATGCAATACTGTGGCTACATGGTCCTGGAGAAACTGCGCCAGGAACTCTATCAAAAGATTATCAGACTCCCGCTTCGTTTTTTTGAAGACAACCAGGTTGGCATGCTCATGTCCCGTATAATTCAGGACGTGACCATGATCCGCTCCAGCTTGCCTTCAGTGATCATGATCCTCAGGCAAGCCTTGACCATGATCGCCCTCATCTTCGTCGTTTTTTACCGCGACTGGTTTCTGGCTATCTGGGCTGTGCTCGTCCTGCCGCTGGCCTACTTCCCGCTCATCTATTTCGGACGCAAGCTGCGCAAACTGAGCCGCAAGAACCAGGCGAAGCTTTCCGACATTTCAGTCTTCTTGCAGGAGATCTTCAGCGGGATACGCGTGGTCAAGGCTTTCGCCAACGAGAAGAAAGAAAACGAACGCTTTGATCAGGAAAACGACCGGCTTGTTAAGAACGTCATCAAGCAGACCCTGTATAACGAGCTTTCCTCGCCAGTCATGGAGGTCATCGGCGCCTTGGGCATGGGTTTGGTCATCTGGTATGGCGGATCAATGGTCATCGCCGGTGAATCCACGCCGGGCACGTTCTTCTCCTTCATGACCGGGCTCATTCTCTTGTACGAGCCAGTTAAGAAAATCAATTCTTCCAACCAGGACATTCAAAAGGCCCTGGCTGGAGCCGAGCGCGTCTTTGAAATTCTTGATTCCAAGGACGTGCTCGAAGAGCAGGGTGGAGACAAGCAATTCAGCACTCCTTTCCAGGCTCTTGAACTCAAGGATGTTTCATTCGCTTATTCCGAGAATGATGCACCGGCCCTGAATCATGTTGATTTGAGCATCAAAGCGGGCCAACGCGTGGCCATTGTCGGTCCCAGCGGCTCGGGAAAGACCACACTCATCAACCTTATTCCGCTGTTTTACAGACCGCAGCAAGGGGCGATTTACCTCAACGGCCAGCGGCTGGACGAATACTCTTTGGCCAGCCTGCGTATGAACATCGGCATGGTTTCTCAGGACGCCTTCCTGTTCAATCTGTCCATCCGGGACAATATCGCTTACGGCATGGTGGGCTACGACGAAGAGGATGTCGTGCGCGCGGCCAAGGCAGCCTATGCCCATGACTTCATCAGCGAGCTTCCGGAAGGTTACGATACGGTGGTTGGGGAGCGCGGAGTCAAACTATCAGGCGGTCAGAAGCAGCGTCTGACCATCGCCAGAGCCCTGCTCAAAAACCCTCCCTTGCTCATCCTCGACGAGGCTACCAGCGCCCTGGATACGGAATCCGAACGCATCGTGCAGTTGGCGCTGGAGAACCTCATGAAGGACCGTACAAGCATTGTCATAGCGCACCGGCTGTCAACCATCATGACCGCCGACAAGATCGTGGTTATGCAAAAGGGCAGGGTTGTTGCCGAAGGGCCGCATGCCAAGCTTCTGGAAACTTGTCCGCTATATGCCAAGCTTAACCGCATGCAGTTCGGGAACGAAGCAATGCTCGAAACCGAACCCGCCTTGGCGGAGTGATTCATGCGCATAGATCCGAGCAAGCTCTCCAGGCCCATTTCAATGGCATATCGCCTCTGGTGCCGATCTCTTCGCTTTCAGGATGTCGGCCAGGAGCATCTTGATTGCGCAGCAGCCCAGGGGCGCAGATTGATTTACGCCATCTGGCATGACGAGCTTTTCCCCCTGGTCTGGTACGCCACCCGCAAGGGCCTTACCGTGGGGGCCATGGTCAGCCAGAGCCGCGATGGGGAACTTCTGGCAGGCATCATTGAATCCCTAGGCATACCAACCATACGTGGATCAAGCTCGCGGGGCGGGGTCAAGGCTCTGGTGTCCGCCATACGGCTCATCGAGAGGCAGGGGCATGACATTGTCATCACTGTGGACGGTCCACGCGGGCCCCGACATATCGTCAAGGAGGGCGCTATCCACTTGGCCTCCAGGACCGGGGCGCATATAATGCCGGTGCGCGTTTCCATGAAAAGAACTCATATCTTTCATAAGGCCTGGGATAAATTTCAGCTTCCTTGGCCGCTTACAAGATGTCGGGTAGTCTTCGGAGAGCCGTATGCTGTTTCCCGCAGCCTCGATGAAGCGGGAATCGCGCAAGAGCGAAGCCAGCTGGAAAATCGCCTGGAAGCCTTGGATGCCGAATTGTCCGGGCTGACGCATTCGCAAGAGCCATCTTGTTAAAGTGATACTTTAATAACCTTGCCGAGGCTGTTGCCTCGGTGATTCAGCGTTAAGGATGCACATGAAGACGCGCCTATTGTGGTGGCTGGCGTGCCTTGGCCAGCGCATGTCCATTGCGCAGATCGATCGTGCGGGAGATGGGCTCGGCAGGCTCTTCTGGCTCGTACTACGCTCACGCAGGCGATTGGCTACCAAGGCCATCCAGGAACACCTGGGGCTTGGAGAGGCCGAATCCAAGGCCTTGGCCTACGAGAGCTTTCGACAAAACTGCCGTTCCTTTCTGGAACTGCTGTATGTCCCCAAGCTTGATAAGGCTTTCCTTGAGGAGCGCTGCACGATTAACCGCCCGGATATCATCGCAGCGATAAGCAAGCTGGAGCGACCGATTGTCCTTGTCTCAGGCCATATCGGAGCCTGGGAATTCTGTTCGACTATAGTGCGGGAGATTCTTGGCATCACGCGCGTCACCGGCATAGCCCGCAAGCCCAAAAGCGAAGCCATGCACGTCGTCATGATGAGATTGCGCGAGCGGCCTTGTATTTCGGTAATTCCCCATCGCAATGCAGCCAGGCAAGTGCTACGGCGCCTTAAGAACAATGAGGCTGCCGGCTTCGTGGTGGATCACAACACCTCCTCGCGCGAATCAATTTTCCTTCCTTTTCTCGGCGAAGTAGCTGCCGTAAACAAGGGACCGGCCATCCTTGCAGTCGGTGCCAAGGCCCTGGTGCTGCCGCTGTTTTTGTTTCGCGAGCCGGGTGGCCGGTATCGCATCCACGTGGAAGACCCCCTGGATACCACGACGATCCCTGGAGACCGGGAGCAGCAGGTTCAGGCTGTAACCGAATTCTATAATGAAGCGGTGGAACGCCAGGTGCGCCAACATCCGGAGCAGTGGTTCTGGATGCATAAACGCTGGAAGACCAAGCCGGATGCGGAAACGGAACCAGACAGCCAAGCTACGCCGATGGCTGAATGACGTAAGGTTATTTTCGCTCCAGATAGTAAATCCGTATTGTTCAGGTCAGAAAGACCGCCCCGCAGGGTAGATTCAAGTTTCCCATTACCCGTCTCCGGCTATCCCATGGATACGCTATACTTAGAGCATTTTGCTTATGAAAATGCTCTGCAAGCCATGCGTCGGCATGGCTTGCCGCTAGCTTCGGCGTAGGCGCAATTCACTTGCGCCGTCAACGCCGGAGCGGGCGTCTTAAAAGCAATCTGCTCTAGCAACTGCGCTGTCAGGGGGAGAAATCTCAGGGCCTAAAGTTTGGCTGAGGATGCTTGGCCTTGGCTTGCCTTCAGGTGTAGTAATGTAAACAGGATGATCCCGCCCATCTTTGGAAGCAGAACCCACGTAGTGGAAGAGAGGAGAATCAAGGCGGTCGGGATCTTGCGGTTTGAATCCCTGATGGACGCTTGAAACCAGGACTCGGCCAGCAACTCAGCAGGTATTGCCATGGCGCGAATACGCGACGATACCACCAGGACAGGCCTGTCAGGCAATCCGATCATCACGGACTCCTTCTTCGGGGCCGTCCTCGGTTTCTTTCTCCTGCATCCCCTGGCCATGATCATCGTGGGCATCCCCCACAATGGCGGTACCTTCAATCTGGTGCATACCGGCCACGCGCTTTTCAATTTCATGGGTTTCTACTTCGCTGCCATAGGCTTCGTATCCGGACTGTCGAGCGGCATCCTGCGCCGCAAGGTCAAGATTCGAAATGCCCGCCTGCGCGATAACGCATTGCTTCTGGAGCAGGTTTTATCCGAGCGGGAGAGCCTGCTGAGGATTTTGACGCACGACCTGACCAACGCCATCGTATCCGCCTCGGCCTACTTGAAGATCGTAGCCCGCAAGGGCCGTACGCTGCCCAAGGAAGAGATCGTGGAGAACGTGGCCGAGGTATACCAGACCCTGCTGCATGCTCACGAACTCATCGATTTCACACGCCAGATCATGGCCATCGCTAGCGGCAAGCTGGAGATAACCCTCTCCAGGCAGGATATCGTGCCGCTGGTCCGGGACGCCGTGCGCCTGTTTTGCGACAAGGCCAGCCAGAAGGAGGTAGCAATCAGGCTGGATGTCCCGGATGGACCTGTGGTCGCCGCAGTGGAACCCGTCACCTTCAAGAATTCGATCCTTGGCAACCTCATGAGCAATGCCGTGAAGTTCTCCCTGCCCAAACGGGAAATCGACATCTCGGTACACCGGGCTGCTGGAAGGATCCATATCTGCGTGACCAACTTGGGCCCGCACATTCCCGAGCAGGAAAAGGCCAGGCTCTTCTCGCCCTGCGAACATACTACGAAGCCCGGAACCTGCGGCGAGCCCGGCACCGGCTTCGGCCTGCCCCTGGTGGACAGGTTCACGCGCAAGATGAACGGCGAAGTGCGCGTGGAGAGCGTGCCCACGGGAGATGGCAATGAGGCCTGCACCGTCTTCGAGGTAATCCTGCCGCAACCGGAGACAGATGAATAGGGGAGTAAGAGAGGGCAGACATGCGCATCTTGTGGAAGACCCTTATTCTTCTGTTAGGCATATCTTTCATCCCCTTGCTCCTGGTTACGGGCGTATCCTACAAGGCTATGCAGGGCATGGGCACGGACCTGGCGGAGAGTGGGCGTGATTCGCTCCTGGAGCGCACCAGCACGGCTTTGCAGCGCATGGTCGAGGACCACGCCCGTGTCTTGCGCCTGGAGATGGACGTGCTCGAGTTGGTCCTGCAGTCCGATGCCAAGGATATTCGAGAATTGGCCCGGACTGGCGAACTTGCCTGCCAGCGAGTTGGCGCTATGCAAGGAGCGGCGTGTCCTGCCGCCGAGGCCATGCGTCCGGAGCGCTTCATCTCGCTCAAGGGCGTCTTCGCGCCCGTGCAGCAGAAGTACGCGCACCTTGTCCACTGGCAGGCGGCCTTGTTCGAGGATGGCCGCTACTCGGTCTTTCCTGAACGCTTCATGGCTGACCTTGGGCGAATGCAGGACCTCCCATGGGTCCGGCTCGGCCTGGACACGCGCGATCCGAAGTGGTCCGACCCGCAGCGGGATCCGCTCACCGGAGACGTGGTCTTCACGGTCTCTCGCTCCCTCTACAGCCATGAAGAGCAGTTCCTCGGGGTGGCGGCCGTGTCCGTGTCAGTGGACACGGTACTCAAGGAGAACATCCATACGCACATGCTCTCGCCAAACCTCGTCTTCTTTATGGCTGCACCCCAGGCTGAAGGCGGGCCGGACGACGGACGCATCAAGATCATCGCCCAGCGGAGCACCGCCGGGCACAGGAATGTGCGCTGGAGCGTGCCCGACAAGCCGCTCTGGCTGGCTTCCGAGGACGAGGCTGGCCTTGCCAGGCTTGCCTCGGATTTGCGGCAGGGCCGTAACGGCGTCAGGATCATGCCCTTTGACTCGCGCGAGAGTGTATGGGTCTACGCGCGCATCCCGGGGATGCGCAGCTACTTGTTCTTCGTCATCCCCGCCGCAGACGTGACCCGCGAGGCCGAGGCAGTCGAGGCCTACGTGCGCGGCCGGGTGGGCCAGCAGGAGCGCTTTTCCATGGCGGTCGTTGCAGTAGTCGGCCTGCTTGCGTTGGCCGCTGCACTTGCCGGAACACGCACCATCACGCGCCGCATCGGCAACCTTGTCTCAGGGGTGCGCCGCGTGGCCGCAGGCGATTTCGAGGCCCGCGTGCCGGTGGAGGGCCGGGACGAGATTGGCGAACTATCGACGACCTTCAACCGCATGGTCCCGGCGCTCCAGGAGAGCGTGCGCATCCGCCAGGGCCTCATGGTTGCCCAGGAGGTGCAGCAGCACCTTCTGCCGGTCAGGGCTCCGCTCATTGCGGGACTCGATGTTGCCGGGGCGAGCCTCTACAGCGATGAAACCGGCGGGGATTACTACGACTTCCTCGAAGTCTGCTGCCAGGACCCGAACATCCTCAGCGTGGCGGTGGGCGATGTGTCTGGCCACGGACTTTCCGCCGCGCTGCTCATGACCACGGTAAGAGCCGCCCTGCGCGGCAGGCTAACCCAGCCTGGCTCCATGGCCGAAGCCCTGCGCGACGTGAACAGGCTTGTGGCCGTGGATACGCGTGAAACAGGGCAGTTTGCCACCCTCATCTATGCCCAAGTCCACCCGGCCGTGCGGACCATCCGCTGGATACGCGCGGGTCACGAACCAGGGCTTCTCTATGATCCAAGTCGGGATGAAGTCGTGCAGCTTCGGGGCCCGGGCGCGGCCTTGGGTCTTGATGAAGAGATGGAATTCCAGGAGCAGGTGGTGACCTACCCGTGGGGAGGAATTCTCGTCCTTGGCACCGACGGCATTACCGAGGCCCATGATGCCGCGGGCGAGATGTTCGGAAGACAAAAGCTGGAGGATGTGATCCGCAAGAGCCGGGATCTCGCGGCCGGACGGATACTTGAGGAGATAGTGAAGGCGGTGCGGGCCTTCCAGGGCGACGTGGCCCAGGAGGATGACCTGACTCTCGTGGTAATCAAGGATGTGCGTGTCGCGCCTGGCAGTCCAAGGGAAGGAGCCGTACAAGATAAAAGAGAGTAGCTGGCGTAGCCGGTACGCTCATCACCCAAGAATGTACCGGCAAAGTTCCATCAGGAGAGATCATGCCACTCGTTCCTGAAAGGCGCAGACATCTGCGTGAGGCGTTCACCGGCAACCCCAGTGAGTTGACCGTGAATCACGGGTTTCTTCCAAATCGCCTTACTATTCGTCCTAAGTCTGTACGCCAAAGGCCCGGCTCGATCTCCATTAGCAGGCGTGGGCGGCTGTTTTTCAGGAGCGCATGCGGACGCTTACTGGCAGGGCAGTCACTTTTCACTGACTTCTAGGAAATTCTCAGCTCCTATGGTTATTTTCACTGAGTTCTTGATTTCAAAGAGTTCCTCAATCTAAAAGTTAACATAATTTACATTACGAGACTTATTCAAGCATACAAATCCCACACACGGATGTCCACAGCATGCCCGGGATTCGGACCATGTCCGGCAGTCCCAGCCTCCTGAGGTCATCCTGTGCTCGATTCCCCTCAATCCGTGAGGCGTTCGAGCATGCTCCCAGTCACACCGTCCGCAGCGAGTCGCCCGACAGGCATCCGCCAGATGCTCAGTTCAGTCACACTGTCAGTCACACGTCCGAATCTGGACGTTGGGCTTCAGGCCGCCTTTCGGGCTGCGGCGCGCTCGACACTGGTCGGCCCATGCCCGGAATCTCGTTCCAACCTCAAGCCTTGCGGCGATATCGAGCGCGCGTGCAGAACATGTTCCGTCCCGCAGGAGCAACAAAGCGCGGCGCTGATTGCGGGCCTGGCCAGACCGCTTGCGACTTGAGCGGCTTCCCCATACGCCTGGCCAAGGGGGCCCCGGATTTGTATTATTTACGGATGGACATTGTCGGCCACACCGTATGACCTCTTCGCCGGGTTATCCGTTAATAATTTGTCTGTCCGGAATTAATTGGTGTTCGTTTATTTACGGATGTAGCCTGTTGTCTATTTACGGATAGCCCCCCTCGTCCAGGCGCCCTACCCGGCTCCGGCTCAGACAGGGGAACAGTGATTGCCGCATATGGGAATTATCGGTATGGTTGCGAAGGCTTCCAAAGCAACTTCAGGGCCTTGGCGTTGCGGGGCGCCTGGACAGGCCTCTGCGCTGGACGACTTCACAGGTCGGCTTGTTGTGCAGGTCTTGGAGCATGTTGCTCTTGAAAACCCTCAGCGCCATGCCCCGGCACGGAGTGTCCCCAGCTTTGGCGCAAGCGCAATTCACGGAAGTATGATTGTTTGTCCTGCGCTCTCCATTCGAAAACAGGGGTGTTTCGATCATGACCCGCTTTGACCATTCATCCGGACATTGCCTCAAGGTAGACGAGGCCAGCATCTATTTCGAAATCGCTGGAAATCATGAGGGAAAGCCTCTTGTGTTGCTCCATGGCGGCCTTGGAAGCATGGCTGACTTCAATGGCCTCCTTGGCAAGCTGCCGACGGAGTATCGGGTCATCGGGATCGACTTTCGAGGTCACGGCAGATCCACGCTGGGCTCAACCCCACTGACCTACCAGCGCTTTCAGGCTGACGTTGAGGCCGTTCTCGCCCATTTGGGCATGGCTGCCTGCACGGTTCTCGGATTCAGTGACGGCGGGATTGTCGCCTACAGGATGGCCGCTCAGTCCCCCTCAAAGGTCCAGGCGCTGGTGACCCTGGGTGCGCAGTGGCGACTGGAGCCAGATGACCCCGCATTCTCCATGCTGAGCGGGTTGACTCCTGAGATGTGGATGGAGATGTTCCCCGACTCGGTCTCCTACTACAACTCCATCAACCCCTCCCCGGATTTCCACGCCCTAGTGAAGGCAGCCGTATCCCTGTGGACAGATACCCGATCCAGTGGTTATCCGAACGAATCCATGGCTCGGATAACGGCGCCCATGCTCATCGTACGCGGAGATCACGATCATTTCCTGTCTTTGGCCGAAGTCGTGGAGTTGCGGAAACGCGTTCAAGGCGCCCACTTCCTCAATGTTCCCTTTGCCGGACATGAGGCGCACAAGGACTGCCCCACGCTCTTTCTGTCCGCAGTCATGGATTTTATGGAGCGTACTCGGGTCCTGCCAGAGCACGTCTAGGCTTGCCTGTCCAGCCCATCAGGAACACCTCCTGATGGGAAGCTCGCTTCGAAGCTCAGGGTAGCAATAGGGTAGCCAAAAAGAAAAAGGCTTATGTCCATTACGGTCATAAGCCCTTGATGTCTTTGGTGGGCAATGCAGGATTCGAACCTGCGGCCTTTGGCTCCGGAGGCCAACGCTCTATCCAACTGAGCTAATTGCCCAAGAACGATGAAATATCCTTGTAGTCGGCTTTAGTCAAGCCGATTGGTTCAGCCTTGCCGGCGTTTTCTATCTCAACGCCTTACCTGTCCTGGTAATCTCTGATAAAAAGGTGCGCAGCCAGGAGGTCCGCTTTGTATATACCTGTAATTCACCTGTTACCGAAAGATCCTCTGCTCGTGCATGCCGCCAAATGGCTTGCCCGCGGAGCGCTAAACCTACCTGTTCGGCTACACATGGCCCTGCGCCAGGACTATCCCTGGTTTGCCCAGGACAGCGTGAAGTGGCTGCAGGGCTTTCTGAAGCCTTATATGTACGGCTTCGAATGGGGAAGCGGCCACAGCACGATTTTCTTCGCCCAGCGCTCCGCAAAATTGGTATCGGTGGAACATAAGCGTAAATGGTTTCAAAAGGTTTCATCCAGATTGGCTGAACGCGATGTGTGCAATGTAACATATCTCTTCAGGCCACCAGGTACTGAATCGCGACCCTCTCAACTGCGCCCGACCATGCTGGAGGAACTCGACTTTAAGCCCAAGCCCGAGTTCACGGCTTATTGCGACACCATCCTGGACTACCCATCAGAGACCTTTGACTTCGTGAGCGTTGATGGACGGGCCAGAATTGAATGCGCCATGAACGCGCTGGACAAGCTCAAACCCGAGGGAGTGCTCATCCTGGACAATAGCGAACGCAGCAAGTACAGATCTTTGTTTGTAGTTCTAACGGCTTGGCCCAGAATATCCTTCGCCAATGGCGTCTGGGAAACTACCATTTTCAGAAAACCAGGGCGTTCCTGAAGCTTCAACACTGGTGCACAGCATGAGCACACGACGAATTCTCCTCGGTGTGACCGGAGCTAGCGGCATGCCCTACACCTTCAAGCTGGCAAAGATTTTAGGCGCAACTCCGGGCATGGAATTACACCTCATCCTCAGCAAAGCGGCCAAACAGGTCTTGGCGCTGGAAGCGGATGAACCCCTTGAAGCGCTTACAACTTGCGCCACAGCCGTTTATTCCGATGACGACTTGGCCGCGCCGCCGGCCAGCGGTTCCTGGCTGCATCAGGGCATGGTCGTCTGCCCCTGCTCCATGCACAGCCTGGCAGCCATCTCTCAAGGTTTGGCCGGCTCTCTCCTGCATCGAGCCGCTGACGTCACGCTCAAGGAAGGCAGGCCGCTTGTGCTCGTGCCACGCGAAACGCCACTCAACCGCGTGCATTTACGCAACCTGCTGTCCGCCTCGGAGGCCGGCGCTGTGATTCTGCCGGCAATGCCCGCCTTCTATCATCGCCCGCGCAGCGTCGCCGACGTCGTTGACCATCTCGTGGCACGTATCCTGGACCGCCTGGGAGTTAGCCACGAACTCTCAAAACGCTGGAATGGTTTACCTGAGGATTGAGTTTCTCTCATTCTTTGACTACATAGAATAGAGCATTTTGCTTTTTGAAAATGCTCTGCAAGCCGTGCGTCGGCATGGCTTGCAGCCGCGCAGGCGCAATTCACTTGCGTCGTCAACGCCGGAGCGGGCGTCATAAAAGCAATCTGCTCTAACAGGCGTTTTCCGCCGAGTCTTAGCCAAAGGAGGCTTGTCATGCCGCATCAATTAACCTGGTATGGCCATTCCAACTTCAAGCTGCAAACCTCTACTGGCAAAGCAATCCTTATCGACCCATTTTTTGAAGGCAATCCGAATGCTCCGATCGCCTCGGGATCGGTGGGCCATGCGGATTGCATATGCGTGACCCACGACCATGGCGACCATGTTGGACAGGCCCTGGAGATCGCCAAGGCAACCGGCGCTACCGTGGTGGGTGTCTTTGACACAATCCAGAAGCTTTTGAAACAGGGTCTGCCGGAGTCCCAAGGACTGGGCATGAACATCGGCGGCAGCGTTCAGGTCGCGAACGTGCGGATTAAGATGGTGCAGGCCATGCACTCCACCGCCAGCGGTGCAGCCAGTGGCTACATTCTCACTTTGGAGGATGGCTTCTGCTTATACCATGCCGGCGATACCGGTCTGTTCGCCAGCATGGAGCTTTTCGCCATATTTCACGAAATCGACCTGGCGATTCTGCCCATTGGCGGACACTTCACCATGGACCCAGAGCAGGCGGCCTACGCCTGCAAGCTGCTCAGGCCAGCCTGGGTCGTTCCCATGCACTGGGGGACTTTCCCTGTCCTTGAGCAGAATACCAAATCATTCTCCGATTATCTGGCCCGTCATGCTCCAGATGCCAAGCTCTTGTCGCTTACTCCGGGCAAAGCCGCAGCTCTGTCGAAAAATGAGGCGCTCTCCGATTGCCGGTGTGAGTAATAATCAATGGAAGTAAACGCGCTCCGGAGCTTATATGCCCTTCAATTAGCTAAATATCCGTAAATAATACCTTCATCCCTCATGTGCTGATCTTCAAGACTAGCCGGGGCTCGCCCCCCCTCTTCTTATGCCACTGCCACCAGGCAATATGCTTAGAGCAATCTGCTTTAGAACCTGCACTGCTCTCGCCGAATGACCACGGGACGCCAGACTTTTTCAGGAGACATCACTATTTGCCTGCTCAGATCCGCTCGCTGCAACTCCTCGGAGTTTCTTGCAGGCATTGCCCTTGATCCGGGCTCAGTCTTGCGCTGCCATTGCCAGGCGATTCCGACCATGTCGTCGTGCTCCGCCAGGCCATTTCGCCACAAATCATCGAAAAAACCGGCGCTCTCCCAGACCTGAAAATAGGAATGAATTGAACTTGAACTGCCATAATGCTCCGTAGGCAGCCCCTTCCAGGGTATCCCGGTTCGCAGCACATGCACGATGGCTTCAAAGACACGCCGAGGATCAAGCGGTTTGCGGCCACCACCCGGCCTGCGACGATAGTTTTTTCCAGACGTGCGCTCCGGCCTAGGAATCAAGGGATCCACCATGTTCCAGAACTGGTCGGACACTCTCCATAATTGGAACTGCTTTGCCATGCATTACCTCCAACGCTAGCATGCTTTAGAGGTATCTTCTTACTTAGTTAAATACGGATAATCAAGGCGGGCTCTTTAGGTATCAAGCGACCCAAAGAACGCATGGACACCTGCCTGTGCCCATAACTCCTGACCTGCGCTCCAGCACCTTCAATCAACTTTTAAACATATAGCGCACCCAGCTTCAGGATGAAACAAATCGACACACCTGTATTGTACGCATTATAAGTACAAAAGTTGTGAATGACTTTCCCGCTGTGGATAGCCTCTGTTCAAGAGCCGATGGCCTTTGAACCGGGAAAGGGTGCTACCTCTCCTAAAGCAGATTGCTTTTAAGACGCCCGCTCCGGCGTTGACGGCGCAAGTGAATTGCGCCTACGCCGAAGCTAGCGGCAAGCCATGCCGACGCATGGCTTGCAGAGCATTTTCAAAAGCAAAATGCTCTAGCTCCACTCCGCCAGGACCATTTTGAATAAAGCGCGCCCCAGGTCCGGGCAGTTCATCCGCAAAATGCTATTGCCACCTGCCCTGCCGCTTTCTCCAAAACAAAGGGGGAAGGAGCTTGTCGCACCTTCCCCCTTTGTGGGCTTCTGATTTCAACCAGGTTGCCGTTTACTCCTGACTGGTCTTCTTCTCGATGCCAGCGCTGGAGCCGATCTGCTTGATATATTTGTCTCGGCATTCATAACTGCAGAAACAATAGACCTTGTCGTCCTCACGCACACGGATATCGCTATCTTGGGGCACAAACGTCCCACACATCGGATCACGAACCATCTGTCCTGAAGCGGCTTTGGTTTCCTGATCCTTGCGCCGCTCCGTTTCCTTTTTCTTTTTATCTCCGGTGAGCAGCTTCCAGAGAATAAAAATTGCGCCCACAAAAATGAGTAGTTTTATCATCCACGTTCTCCGGCGTTATATGAGCGGACTCCCGTACTCACGATCTAAGGCTTATTAGCGCAAACATAAGCTCATTCCTGGCAGATTCGATTATCCGTGGTCAAGAAACGCAAGCAAGCCAGGGCTTGATCCAAGGTATCGCCCTCGGGGAATATAAGATTCCCCGCAACCTCCCGCAAGGGAATGAGCACGAAGGCTCTCTTGCGCATGCGGGGGTGCGGCAGGATCAAGTCGTCCGAAGTCATGATCCGGTCGCCAAATAGAAGCAAGTCAAGGTCGATGCAACGCGGGCCGAATCGTATACCTCGGCTCCGGCCCATGCACTGCTCAATTTCCAGCAGCGCCGCCAAGAGCCCTTCCGGTGTCCACTTAGAGTCGCAGCTCAGTTGCAGAACCTGATTGGCGAACCAGGGTTGGTCTTTAAGGTCCTGCGGCTCGGTCTGCCAAATCGCGGAACTTGCGGTTATGCAGACGCCCTCAAGGCTGTCGATACGCATCCCTGCTTCGTGCAGATTCTTCCGCGCATCCCCTAGATTGGAGCCCAGGCAAACGTAAGCTATTACAGCTTGATGATGCGCGATACGGCTTCCTCCAGCAGGGGCATGTCCACGGTAAGAGATATCCGGAAATAACCTTCGCCCGGAGCGCCAAATCCATTGCCTGGAGTGACCACCACTCCGGTTTTCTGGAGCACATTGGTGCAGAATTCGGCCGAGGTGTAACCTTTGGGCACATTGCACCAGACGTAGAAGCTCGCATCGGACTTGCGATAGCCGATGCCTGCCTTGTCCAAGGCCTGAAGCATCACGTCACGGCGCTCCCGATAAATGGCCCGGAATTTTTCGGCGTAGGGCTCGCCCTGCTGAAGGGCCGCGATGCCGGCTTCCTGCACAGCCTGGAAGATGCCCGAATCCACATTCTCCTTGATCTTGCCCAGGCCGTTCACCAACGTCTCGTTGCCAACGGCCATGCCGATGCGCCAGCCGGTCATATTGTAGGTCTTGGACAATGAGTGGAATTCGATTGCCACGTCCTTGGCCCCGGGTATCTCAAGAATGGACATCGGCTTCTTGGCTGGATTGAAGTAGACTTCGGTGTAGGCCGCGTCATGAAGCACGATGACGTTGAACTCGCGGGCTTTCTCCACCACCCTTTCATAGAATGCGCGGTCGGCCGTGGCCGAGGTGGGGTTGTTTGGATAGTTGATGAACAGCAGCTTGGCTTTCTTCCATGTGTCGTTATCAACAGCGTCCAAGTCGGGAAGAAAGTTGTTGTCACTGGTCAAAGGTAGATATTTGACCGTGCCGCCGCAGAAACCGACGGCGACGTTATAAACAGGATAGTTGGGCGTGCAGACCAGAGCCAAGTCGCCGGGGTTGATAAAAGCCAGCGGGAAATGTGCGATGCCTTCCTTGGAGCCGATGAGGCTGACAACCTCTTTTTCGGGCGACAGGTCCACACCGAAACGAACCTTGTACCAGGCGGCTACGGCCTGGCGAAAACCGAGCAGCCCTCGATAGGAAGGATATTGGTGATTGATCGGCTTCTTGGCTGCCGCATGCAGGGCCTCGATGATGAAGTCCGGGGTTGGCATGTCCGGGTCGCCGATGCCGAGGCTGATGATATCCACTCCCCTGGCTTTCACTTCCTGTTTCACCCTGTCGATTTCTGCAAACAGATAGGGCGGCAGCGCGGCCAGACGGTCGGCAAGTGGGAACTGGGCCATGATCCGGGAATCTCCTTGGTTGGCAGGGTGAACGGTATGGGTTGGTCAAGAAAGTTCAGCATGGTAGATGGGGCTGACGAGCCTGTCAATGCACCATCTCGAAACCCTTTTCTTCCTGTTTTCTTTAAGAAAAGCAACAGGAATTGACCTTGAGCCCTCTTCTCCCCGCGTGTATTGTGCCGTGGTGTCCAGCAGTTTTGCAGGCTGGGACAGCCAAGCCCAGGAGCGCTCTCTAGGATGACCACTTTCGGTAATGATCAGCGGCCGACAATGCCGGCCAATCCTTGGATAGACCGCTATCTGGAGCACCTGCTTGTCTCCAAGGGCCTGTCCGAGAACAGCTTGACAGCCTATGCCACTGATTTTGAAAGCCTGCTCGAATTCTTGACTGAAAAGGCTCTGCCCATGGAGCGGGTCACGCCTCAGACTTTGCTCCTATACCTCCTACACTTGCGCCGCAAAGGCCTTGGAAACAGATCCATGGCCCGCCACCTGTCAGCTTTGCGCGGTTTCTTCGCCTTCGCTTTGGAGGAAGGCTGGCTGGTTGAAAACCCGGCCGAGTTGCTAGAAAATCCCAAGCTTCCTCGAACGCTCCCCGAAGTACTCAGCCGCGAGGAAGTCGAGCGAATGCTGGAGCGGCCCGATACGCGCACCAAACTCGGCTTCCGTGACCGGACCATGCTCGAACTGTTATATGCTGCGGGCTTGCGTGTATCCGAGCTTGTGGATCTGCGACCACTCGACTTCGACCCTCAGACAGGCGTGCTGCGTGTTTTTGGCAAGGGCAGCAAGGAACGCCTTGTACCCTTGCACGACCTGGCACAACGTTTTGTGCTGGCTTATCTTGAAAGTTGGCGAAATAGCTTCAAGCCCTTGGAAGAGCATATGTTTCTCAACCGCTCGGGCAAGGGTCTGACCAGGCAAGCCATCTGGAAGCTGATAAAACGCTATGCCCAGGAAGCAGGCATTTTCCGCGAGATATCTCCCCATACAATGCGGCACAGCTTCGCCACGCATCTGCTCGAAGGTGGAGCCGATCTACGCACTGTTCAGATACTCCTTGGCCATGCGGATATCAGCGCTACGGAAATTTACACTCACTTACAAACTTCCCGTCTCCTGGCCGTGCACCGTGAGCACCACCCTCGCTCTGCTAGACAGTCAGGCCGCGCAGCCGCAGTTCATGATGGGTCGGAATAAAGCTAAAGTAGAACTTTAACATGACCCCAAAGATCGTCACCGACACCATCGTCACCGGCCACGGCAACGCTGATTTCGACTGTTTCTCTTCAATCATTGCCGCAGGCAAGCTCTACCCTGGCGCTGCGCTCATATTCCCTGGCAGCCAAGAGAAATCCCTGCGCAACTTCTACATCCAAAGCGCCATCTATCTTTTCAACTTCGTTTCGACCAAGGATATCGATCTTGCTCAGGTCAAACGTCTGGTGGTCGTGGACACCCGTCAACGTTCACGCATTGAGCACATCAAAGCCGTGCTGGATAATCCAGGCCTTGAAATCCACACGTATGATCACCATCCTGATTCGGAGGACGACTTTCAGGCGCAACTCGAAGTATGGAAGCCATGGGGCTCCTGCGCTGCCATCATTATCCAACAGGTGCGCGAAAAAGGATTGGATATTGGCCCGGAAGAAGCCACAGCCGTGGGACTCGGTCTTTATGAAGATACTGGATCCTTTACCTTCTCCTCCACCACGGGCTACGATCTCGAAGCGGCGGCTTGGCTGCGCCACAAAGGCATGGATTTGGATGTCGTTTCCGACCTCATTACCCGTGAGCTGACCGCCCAACAAGTTTCAATCCTCAATACCATGCTCGAGTCCGCCACCACACACGAGATCAACGGCGTGGAAGTAGTCATGGCAGAAGCGACTACTGAACATTATGTCGGTGATTTCGCCTTTTTGGCCCACAAGCTTATGGAGATGGAGAATATAAATGCGCTCTTTGCCATGGGGCGCATGCACGACCGCATCCAGCTCGTGGCCCGCTCGCGAGACGAACGAGTGGACGTGGGTGTTATCTGCGAACGGTTTGGCGGTGGCGGGCACTCCTATGCAGCCTCTGCCTCCATCAAGGATCGAACTCCGGCGCAAGTAAAGGATGAACTCCTGTCCCTGTTGCTGGCGAGCATCAATACCCAAATGACCGCGGGCAAACTCATGTCCAAGCCAGCCGTGGTGGTGACCGAGAACAAGACCATGGCCAAGTCCGCTGAAATCATGACACGCTTTGGCCTCAAGGCCGTGCCGGTGGTCGACCCCGAGGACGGCCATTGCGTGGGTCTCTTGGAGCACGAATTGGCGGACAAGGCCATCGCTCACGGCCTTGGAGATGTTGAAGTGCGAGAATACATGGCCCGCGATGTGACCACGCTTTCGCCTTCCGACGGGCTGCAACACGCCATGGATGTCATTCTCGGCCAACGTCAACGCTTGGCCCCGGTCGTGGATTCCGGACGGGTCGTCGGAGTACTCACACGCACGGATCTTATCAACATCCTTGTGGAAGAGCCGGCGCGTATTCCTGAATCACTGCTGCCTGAGAAACGCCAAAAGAAGAGCATCGCAGGTCAACTTCGGGACAGGCTGCCCGAGGATATCCTCGGCATTCTGACCCTGGCCGGCAAGCTGGCCGACGAGGACGGCTTTGAGGTCTTTGCCGTAGGAGGTTTTGTCCGAGACATTCTGCTGCGACAGCCGAACTTCGACATTGATCTCGTGGCAGAGGGTGACGGCATCGCCTTTGCTTACAAGTTGGCCGGCGTTCTCGGCGGGAGGGTCAAAGCCCACCATAAATTCAAGACCGCAGTCATCATCCTTCCGAACGGCCAGCGTATCGACGTGGCCACAGCCAGGCTCGAATACTATGAGTACCCGGCCGCCCTGCCCGTGGTGGAACTCTCCTCTATCAAGATGGACCTCTATCGCCGAGATTTCACCATCAATGCCTTGGCCGTGCACCTCAACCCTGGCCGTTTTGGACTCCTTGAAGACTTTTTCGGCGCCCAGCGGGACATCAAAGATAAAATCATTCGAGTGCTGCATTCGCTTAGTTTTGTGGAGGATCCTACGCGTATCTTGCGCGCCATCCGGTTCGAACAGCGTTTCGAATTTCGTATAGGCGGCCAGACCGAGCGGCTTATACGCAATGCTGTGCAGATGACCTTTTTCCAGAAGCTCTCGGGCACACGCATTTTCCACGAACTAAGGCTAATTTTTGACGAGCGCAATGCTCTGCGTTGCCTGCGGCGCATGGACAGTTTCACACTGCTGACGCACATCCACCCGAATCTCACGCTGGATGACAAGCTCATCAAATATCTGGAGGAGCTGGAAAGCGTACGCAACTGGTACCGCTTGCTCTATGAAGAGCCGGCAGCCCAATCCTGGATAGTATACCTCTTGGGATTGTGCGGACACCTGCCACCTGAGGAACTAGTGCAGATCGCGGGCAATCTTGGCTTCACGGAGCGGCAACGTCATGATTTCCTGGCCTTGCGTGAGCGAACCGGCCAAGCCTTGGGCAAGCTTATCAACTGGAGCCAGTCCGGCGAGCCCCTCAGCGGGCTTTACTTCATACTGCACGAACTGCCCGTTGAAGGCGTCCTGCTCCTTATGGCCAAGAGCACGCGGGACCAGGTAAAAAAGGCCATTTCCGTTTATCTGACGCGGCTTCGGCACATCAAGCTGGAGATAGGTGGCGCGGATTTGCGAATCATTGGCCTGGAGCCAGGTCCCGCCTACGGCAGAATACTTCGCGAGGTGCTGGCCGCACGCATCGATGGCAAGGCGGAATGCCGTGGAGATCAGTTGGCCCTGGCTGAATCCCTGGCTGGCCACATACCCGACCTTAAAACAAAGAAGCCGCAGAATACAGCTAAGCCGCCCTCCGAGCATAAACCGTAATCATCCTTGCTCTCGCACACCAAGCTGTGTAGTAAGATGCAGTTGTGATTTGCCTAACGAAGAATAGAGGCAAGATGCTATGGACAGGGAGCGCGCTGTAGCCGTCATAGGTGCAGGCAATTGCGGGCAGAGCGAGGCCGAGATGGCTCGCGAATTGGGAAGACTGCTGGCCTTGCGCGGCTACACGCTCGTCAGCGGCGGCATGGGCGGAGTCATGCGCGCGGCCAACGAAGGCGCGCGTGCCGCAGGAGGCCGTTCCATCGGCATTCTGCCTGGCCATGACCGCAGAGAGTCTGCGGAGCCCAATGATATCCGCATCGCGACGGGCCTTGGCCACATGCGTAATTATTTAGTCGTGCTCAACGCTGATGTGATAGTAGCCATACACGGCGGCTGGGGAACCCTATCCGAAGTCGCTCTGGCTAAAAAAATCGGCAAAAGTGTTATCGCCATTGGCAAATGGTCTTGCATCGAAGGCGTCATTTCCGCAACTGATTCAGCGGAGGCGCTTGATTGGGTAGAACAAATGCTGGGCAAGGAGGAATAGCAAGTGGACGTGCTATGGGCACCATGGAGAATGGACTATATTCTCGGCCCCAAGCCAGACGAGTGCGTGTTCTGTGTGCCGAGTAATACTGCTGAGGACGAGGAGCGTAAGATTCTTGCTCGAGGCAGCCTGTGCTATGTGATCATGAATAAGTATCCTTATAATAGTGGTCATCTCATGGTGGCCCCCTACCGCCATGTGAGTTGTCTGACCGATCTGACAGCAGAAGAACGGCAAGAAGTCATGGAATACGTTACCCGTTGTGTGTCCGTGCTCAAAGAGGCCATGCGCCCACAGGGAGTCAACGCCGGATTGAACCTGGGTGAAGCCGCGGGGGCGGGTATTGCCGCACACCTGCACTTCCAGCTTGTACCTCGCTGGAACGGTGACGCATCGTTCATGGCCGTATTTGGCGAAACCAGGGTCATTCCTGATCATCTTATGGCTACCTATTCCAGGCTCAAACCCTATTTCGTAACCTCACGCAACTAATCCAAGCGCCAAGGAGGAGCCCATGCGTTACCTTAAGATCCTAGCTCTGCTCATCTTTATCGCCATCCTGCTCATCTTCTTCCAGCAGAATACTGATATCCTCAATACGGGCCTCCAGTTCCAGCTCGATATATTTGGAAATGTCTGGCGCTCCCTGCAAACGCCGCTATATTTTGTGCTTATCGCCGCGTTCTTTCTCGGTGGAGTGCTGACCTTGCTCTACTTCTTCATCGAGAAACTGCGCCTTGCCAAGCAACTGCGCGCCTGCCGGTCACAGATCGGCAAGTTGGAACAAGAAGTTAACTCTCTGCGTAATCTTCCCTTGCAGGAGACGTATCCCGCCGTCAGCGAAGAATCCTATGCGGCTTCTCCAGAAAGCAAGGCCGAATCCGGAACATAATACGAGGCTGAACATGTTCTGGTTATTCCGGCGGAAGTGCTCCAAAATGCCTGAGCAGCGCACCGAGCCGACGAAGCATCCCGGAGAGGGGCAGATGCCGCCGTCCCAGGATACTCTGGCGGCTATCGGCGAACTCAGCCGGGTGGTCAAAAACAACCCCGATTCGGTGGAGATCTATCTCGCCTTGGGTAACCTCTATCGCTCCCAAGGCGAGATAGAGCGCGCCGTTCAGATACGTAATAACCTTATTGTACGGCCGGGATTGGACAAGGAGTTCAAGATTAAGGCTCTCTACGAACTTGGCCGCGACTACAAACGCGCCGGATTCGTGGATCGCGCCCGGGCAGCTCTGGAAGAGGCCCAAGCCCTGGGAGGTCGAAACAAGCTCATTCTAAGCGAATTGGCTAGATTGGCCGCAGATGGCGGGGATTACGAGCAGGCCGCTACACTCTATTCCCAGCTTGACCATCCCCAGGCCGAGGCCCACTACCTTGTGCAGTTCGCACGCGAGCTTTTCGACAAGGGTGTGGAGGCGCAAGGTAAGAAGACACTCAAAAAAGCCTTGCGGGTTTATCCTGGGAGTCTCGAAGCATGGCTCTTTCAACTCACACGCGAGTATGATGCCGGCGACAAGGACAGGCTACGCAAAACACTTTCGGATGCGCTTGCCCATGTACGGCCAGAACTAAGCTTTATTCTTTTTGAAGGACTTTTGAGTCATGCCACCAAAGGTCGTTTGCCGGACTCTGCCAATGCAAGAACGATATCCCTCTCTCAGACGGAAACGGAACTACTTGTTGCCGTACTCAACGAATTGGAATCCCGTCATGGCGAAATACTCCTTCACTACTACGGAGCCCTCATTCTGGCTCTCAATGGCCGACTTCAGGAAGCGAGCACTTGGCTTGAACGCGCCCTTCTACTGGATCCCACCTTCTGGCCGGCGCGTCTTGACTTGTTGGGGTTGTCGCTTGAGGAACAAAATCTTTCTCCCTTATTCCATAGCCAATTAGAGTTTTTCATTAACAAGGCCCGATCCGTGAAGCGCTTCGCCTGCGGTGTTTGCGGTTTGAAGCAAAGCCAGCTATTTTTTGTCTGTGCCCGCTGTGGAAGCTGGCACTCCATTGTCTTCCGTATGCTTTTAACCGATTGACAAAGAATACTCTAGAAAAGCACGTTAATGTCCTCGGCCCCCAAGCTCACGCCCATGTTCGAGCAGTATCTCGGTATTAAGCAGGAATACCCGGATGCCTTGCTCTTCTATCGTATGGGCGACTTCTATGAAGTCTTCTTTGAAGACGCCCAGATCGCGGCCCGGGAGCTGCAGATCGCCCTGACCAGCCGCAATCCCAATTCCGAAACCAAAGTGCCAATGTGCGGCGTGCCCCACCACTCTGTGGACGGCTACCTAACCCAACTCTTGGAAAAGGGTTACAGGGTCGCCATCTGTGATCAGGTGGAAGATCCGAAGCAGGCCAAAGGATTGGTGCGCCGGGCAGTAACCCGCGTACTCACTCCCGGTACAGTCATAGAGGATGCCAACCTCGCATCTAAGTCACACAACTATCTGGCCGCTTTGTGGTGGGATGCGGATAAGGGTGCCGGCGCTCTGGCCTGGGTCGATTTCTCCACCGGAGAATGGAGTGGCTTGGCTAGCCGTCGCGCTGAAATCCTATGGCAATGGACGGCCAAACTTGGACCACGCGAACTGCTTCTGCCACTTGGTCATGAGGTCCTGCCTCAATATGCCGAGGCTGCCAAGCAAGTGAACAGACTCCCTGCTCTGCCCGCCTTCGACCTGGCCGCGGCAAGGCGAGAATTGCCTAAGGTTTTGGGAGTAGCCGATCTCTCAGTTCTCGACCTGGAGGACAAACCCGAATTGGCCCGTTGCTGCGGCGCCCTCCTGTGCTACCTGCGTCAGACTCAGAGGCATGATGAGCTAGGGCATCTGGGTGCGTTTCGTCCGCTCAATTTGGGCGACCACCTCATCCTTGATGAGGTGACCGAACGCAACCTGGAGTTATTCCGCCGCCTGGATGGCAAAACAGGCCGGGGAACGTTACGCCATGTGCTGGACGAAACCATGACGGCCATGGGCGGCAGACTGCTCGAATCGCGACTTCGGCAGCCCTGGCGCATGTTGGCGCCTATTCTGGCGACACAGGAGGCCGTAGCGTGGCTTTTTGCTGGAGATGAGCAGCGCGGACGGCTGCGTATGGCCCTGGAGCGGGTCTATGATCTTGAACGGCTTTCCACGCGTGTTTTTCTGGGGCGCGCAGCCCCCAAAGACTACCTGGCCTTGCGTGAAAGCTTGGCTGTATTGCCGGAGGTCCGCCAGGCACTGGTATCAACAGGTGGCGACCTTCCAACGGAAGCCGCCAAGATTCTCTCGGCATGGGATGACCTGGAAGACATCCGCGACCTGCTTAATCGCGCCCTGTCCGACAATCCTCCTCCGGTGATCACAGAGGGAGGTTTGTTCAAGCCCGGCTTTGACTCTGAGTTGGACGAGCTACTCGAGTTGAGCGAGCATGGCGAGGCCAAGCTCAAGGAACTTCTGGAGGTCGAACAGCGCGAGAACGACCTGCCCAAGCTTAGGTTGGGCTACAACCGGGTTTTCGGCTACTACCTGGAGTTGTCAAAGGCCGTTCACGATCGCGCGCCCGAGCATTTCATCCGTCGCCAAACCTTGGCCAACGCCGAACGTTATGTGACTCCAGCCCTTAAAGAGCTGGAGGAGAAAATTCTTACTGCTGCGGAAATACTCAAGAGCTTGGAATACAAGCTGTTTCAAAAGTTGCGCGAAACCGTAGCCAAAGCCAGGCCGCGCTTCATGGTCATGGCTGAAGCTCTGGCAACACTGGACTATTGGCAATCAATGGCCGAGGTCGCTCGGCGCAACGAGTGGCTTAGGCCGAGGCTGCACGAAGGCTTGGAGTTGCGCATCAGAGGAGGCCGTCATCCCGTGGTCGAGCAGGTCCAAGGTCGAGGCAACTTCATCCCCAACGACCTGCGCCTGGACGAGTTCTGCCGGCTCATGCTTATTACCGGTCCCAACATGGCCGGCAAGTCCACCATCCTGCGCCAGTCCGCCATCATTTGCATCATGGCCCAGATGGGTTCCTACGTGCCTGCGTCCGAGGCGGATATCGGCCTGGTTGATCGAGTCTTCTCTCGTGTAGGAGCATCGGACAACCTGGCCCAAGGGCAGTCCACGTTCATGGTCGAGATGATGGAAACTGCGCGCATCCTGCGCCAAGCCACTATGCGCAGCCTAGTCATTTTGGACGAAATAGGCCGGGGCACGAGCACCTTCGATGGCTTGGCCTTGGCCTGGGCCGTGGTGGAGGAATTCGCGCGCCGGGGTAAGGGCGCCATCCGCACCCTCTTCGCCACGCACTATCATGAGCTTACGGCATTGGAAGGACGTATGCCCGGCGTACGCAACTACACCGTGGCCATCAAGGAATGGAAAGGCGACATCATTTTTCTGCGCCGGCTCGTGCCTGGCCCCTCTGACCGCAGTTACGGCATCGAAGTGGCCCGGCTGGCTGGCGTGCCGGACAGCGTGGTGCGACGAGCGCGCGAAATACTCTCCGAATTGGAACGAGCCAAGAGTGGTGATGCGCCCGATTCGCCGCG
The DNA here is from genome assembly GCF_000422545.1 of Desulfocurvibacter africanus subsp. africanus DSM 2603. Classification (NCBI taxonomy): domain Bacteria; kingdom Pseudomonadati; phylum Thermodesulfobacteriota; class Desulfovibrionia; order Desulfovibrionales; family Desulfovibrionaceae; genus Desulfocurvibacter; species Desulfocurvibacter africanus. The sequence goes on along the minus strand of NZ_AULZ01000011.1, from coordinate 49,253 downwards.
AACCTTGTCCTGCCAAACATTGCTGCCTGGCATGGGGGGCAAGCCTGGCAAGGTAACAGCGACAGCCAAGGCAGCGGAACACCCGCTGATACAGGAATTGCGGGAAATCAAGGTTGATCGCCTGACACCGCTTGAAGCATTAAACCTCCTCCAGACCTGGAAAAACCGCATTGACGAGGAATCAGGCTCATGAGAAATTTCCTGCTTGCGGCAATGATGGTCATCCTTTTTGCCTCATCGATATCCTGCGGCAACAAGAGGTGGCCTAGACCAAACCTTGAGGAGGAGACCTTCTCTTTTGCTAAGGTCCAAGGTCGCCGCCAAGGGAAATGCCTGCTGGTGAACGCTGATGTACAAGGCAACATTGGAGCTGCCCGCGCCCTATTCTTGCAAATCGAGGCTCCCGATGGTTGTCCTGACTGCCCGTTTTCACCCGACCAGCGCATCGAGTATCTACCTGGAGATCCCCAGCTTCTATTGAAGGATAGCATACTTTCACTGAGCTACTGCGGTCTTGACCCTGACCGGCAATACCGGTGGCGGCTCACGGGGGCCACCCGTCTGCGGCCAGGCGACACCGTGGCGGGGCCGGTCATGCCCGCTAGCGCTGTATCCAGCAATCCCAAGGAGTAATCATGCATCATTTCGAATACCACAACGGCCGCTTGCATGCCGAAGACATTCCAGTGGAAGATCTGGCCCGACAGTTCGGCACGCCTCTTTACGTCTACAGTAAAGCTACATTCAGCCGACATTTTCAGGCCTTTGACTCCGCCTTCTCCGCTTTGCCACATATCACCTGCTACTCGGTCAAGGCCAACTCCAATCTTTGCGTGCTGCGACTCCTGGCCAGCCTGGGCGCCGGCATGGACATCGTCTCTGGCGGCGAGCTGCATCGCGCGCTCAAGGCCGGCGTTTCTCCTGAGAAGATTGTTTACTCCGGTGTGGGTAAGCGCCCTGAGGAGATCCGCCAAGCCCTGGATGCGGGCATTCTCATGTTCAATGTGGAATCACGTGAAGAACTCAGAACCATAAGCGCTATAGCCAGCGAAAGCGGACGGATCGCGCGCATTTCCCTACGCATCAATCCCGACGTGGATCCTAAGACGCATCCTTACATCTCCACGGGCATGAAGAAAAACAAGTTCGGCCTGGATATGGAGACTTCCTTGGAAACTTACAGGATGGCCAAGGGCTTGCCTGGCATCGAGCCTGTGGGCATCGACTGCCATATTGGTTCCCAGTTGACCAGCATCGAGCCGTTCCTGGAGGCCTTGGACAAGCTCGTGGAATTTTATGGCAAACTGAGGGAAATGGGCATTGATATCCGCTACCTCGATCTGGGCGGCGGTTTGGGCATCACCTACAATGAGGAAGAGCCCCCACACCCCGAAGCCTTTGGCAAAGCTCTTACGGAACGGCTCAAGGGTCTTCCGCTCACCATCATCCTTGAACCGGGGCGGGTCATCGCCGGCAATGCAGGAATTCTGGTCACCAAGGTACTCTACACTAAGTCCACACCTAGCAAGGATTTTGTCATCGTGGACGCGGCCATGAATGACTTGGTGCGCCCCTCGCTCTACGGCTCCTTCCATCGTATTGCCGAAGTGGTGGAGCATAACAGGCCCAAAATCAATGTGGATGTGGTGGGCCCCATCTGTGAGTCAGGAGACTTTTTGGCCCGTGATCGTGAACTGCCAAACGTGGAATCTGGGGAACTTTTGGCTGCTTTCTCGGCTGGAGCTTATGGATTTGCCATGTCTTCCCAGTATAACTCCCGACCACGAGCAGCCGAGGTCATGGTCGATGGAGAAGTGACCGTTTTAGCTCGCCGTCGTGAAACTTATGATGACCTGGTTGCCGCTGAGATGGGCTGTCTAGAGCGTGTTGTGGACTGATTGATATTTCTTTTTGGGTAAGGCTTATGAACCGTAAGCCTTACCCAACGGAAGTGAGCGACGAAGAGTGGGAGTTCGTCGTATCGTACCTGAGCCTTCTGTCCGAGTACGCCGGCCAGCGCCGACACTACTGATGCGAGGTCTTCAACGCCCTGCGCTGGATCGTGCGCACGAGCACGTTCTGGCGATGGCTGCCGCACGATTTCCCACCATGGCAGATCGTCTATCGATAGGCGCGGTGCTTGATTGCTGCTGGCGTCTTCGAGGATATCATCTACGACAGCCAGCTCCTCAGGCGAGCGGCTGTCCAGGACAAGTCGATGATCTACTGGCGAAAGGCTACTGATTAAGCGGACGTGATGTAGGCTTCGTGAACCTCTTCTCCACGAAGGGTGATCTGTCCACGAAACAAGGTCAACTTCATGCGCCCATTGCGGCCTCCCATGCTGGAGACCGTTGTGTAAGCCTATTTCAGGGAAGCAGCACTTGAAGCTCTAGAGCAGATTGCTTTTAAGACGCCCGCTCCGGCGTTAACGGCGCAAGTGAATTGCGCCTACGCCTACGCGGCTGCAAGCCATGCCGACGCACGGCTTGCAGAGCATTTTCAAAAGCAAAATGCTCTAAGACGAAGAACAGAATCGTACTACTTCATGGGCGATGCGCTCCAGGGAGAGAACTTTATAAGCCGCGCCCAGCTTGATAGCCTCGCCCGGCATGCCGAATACCACGCTGGAGGCTTCATCTTGGGCCACGGTGAAGGCTCCGGCCTGTTTCATCTCCAGCAGGCCATGGGCACCGTCATCACCCATGCCGGTCATGATCACGCCAACAGCATTCTTTCCAGCGTAACGTGCGCCGGAGCGAAAAAGCACATCCACGGAGGGTCTATGTCGGCGCACCAGTGGACCATCCCGAACTTCCACGTAATAGCGGGCTCCGCTACGCTTGACGAGCATGTGCTTGTTGCCGGGAGCGATCAGCGCTTGCCCCCGCAACATGGTGTCATTGTTGGCGGCCTCGCGCACATTGATGCTGCAGATGGTGTCCAGGCGCTTGGCAAAAGCCGTGGTAAAATGCTCGGGCATGTGCTGGACAATGGCGATGGCCGGGCAGTCCTGTGGCATGGCCTCAAGGAATATGCGCAGGGCTTCCGTGCCGCCGGTGCTAGCGCCCACGAGCACGATCTTCTCCGTGGTCTGCAACTGGCTCGGGGCATTCAGCCTTACGCCCGGCAGAACAGCGTCGGCGGATAGCTTGGGGGAGACCTCCATGGGTCTGGTAAGCTTCCTGAGTTTGACCGAAGCCGCTGCCTTTACCGCATCGCGTATACGGATCTTGGACTCTTCCAGAAACTGGCGCGTGCCAAGCTTGGGCTTCTGGATGATCTCCACCGCGCCATAGTCCAAGGCGCGCATGAGCGTTTCGGAGCCATGTTCCGTGAGCGTGGAGCAAATGACTACCGGAATGGGATGCTGGCTCATGATCTTACGTAGAAATGTCAGCCCATCCATGCGTGGCATTTCCACATCCAACGTGATGACGTCGGGCGCTATTTCCTCCATGATTTTCGCCGCCGCGAATGGATCGCCGGCCTTGCCGATAACCTCAATGGCCGGGTCCTCGGAGAGCACCTCGGAGAGAGTCTGGCGCACGAGCGCGGAATCGTCGACTACAAGCACCTTAATCTTGGAGCCTAAAGGCATGCATTCTCCTGATCGCTGTCGTTCAGACGCGCTCGTAGACCGTGGGCGCGAGCTGCCGAAGCGGCAATTGCATTCCCGTTAGGCTTTCCGAGTGGCCGATGAAAATATGGCCACCTTGGTGCAGGTGGGAGCAAAATTTGCTTAGCAGGCGCTCCTGGGTAGGCCGGTCAAAGTAGATCATGACATTGCGGCAAAAGATGATGTCCATCCTGTTCTTGAATGAGAACTCTTCCATGAAATTGAGCCGCTGAAAGCTGACTAGCCGGCGCACTTCGGGAGCCACGCGCACAAGGCGCCTGCTGCGGTCCTTGCTGCGCAGGAAGTGAAGCTTGTGTAAAGGCTTGGGCACCTTTTCGAGTTTATCCTCGGCATAGACGGCCCGAGAGGCATGCTCCAGGACCCGTGTGGAAATATCCGTGGCAAGGATGGAAAAGCGGAACTCCGGTTGCTGAAGCTGGAATTCACTTAACACGATGGCCAGGGAGTATGGCTCTTCCCCCGTGGAGCAGCCAGCGCTCCATACGGCCAACTCTCGGCCTTGATGGCGGCTCAACCAACGCGGAAGCACATTCCTGGAAAGCAAATCAAAGTGATTTGGCTCCCGAAAGAAGTCCGTGGTGTTTGTGGTCACTACGTCAAGAAGATGCGGAAGCTCCGTAGCCATGCCTTCCTTTGAAAAAAAGTAGGCGCAGTAGTGAGAGTAGTCAGGCAAAGCCAAAGCCCGTAATCGTTTTTGCAAGCGGGCTTCGAGCATGGTTTTCTTGCTCGGCGGCATCTTGATGCCGCATTCGGTATGTATGAACTCGCTGAAACGCGCGAAGTCGCGGGCGCTGAGTTGCCGAGAATTGCTCTGATCCCTTCTCACAGATACCTGTTTGCTATCGGACATGGCCTCGCCTAGCTCCTTCACAACGGCTCACGCCTGCCATGGCGTTCCGAGGTTCGGCTTGGCATCCAGTTAGTTCCTTTCACGTGCAAGACTCCAAAACCGAGCGAACCAGGCGCGGAATGTCCAGAATAAGGGCCATACTTCCGTCACCTTTGATGGTTGCGCCGGAAATACCCTCAACCTCTCGATAAACCCGTCCCAGCGATTTGATGACTGTCTGGTGTTCACCGATGACGTGATCCACGACAATACCCACCCTATTGTCACCCTGAGATGTAATGACGACCTGCTCGATCTCAGGGGCGGTGCCGGAAATGTCGAACCACTCACGCATGCGGATATAAGGCACCACTTCCCCTCGCAGGTGAATGATGCGCTGTTCGCGACGCCCATTGCCTTTGGTCCCGATCAATTCCACGCACTCCTCAACCAGAGAAAGCGGGATCACGTAGAATTCGTTTTCAACCTGGACCTGCAAGCCGTCGATAATGGCCAGAGTCAAGGGCAGTTTGATAGTGATAGTCGTGCCCAAGCCTTTGTTGCTGGCAATGTCGATGCTGCCCCGCAGGCTGTCGATGGCCTGCTTGACCACATCCATGCCGACTCCGCGTCCCGAGACGTTGGTCACGGCCTTGGCGGTGGAGAAACCAGGGGCGAAGATAAAGTTGAAGATCTCCTTCTCGCTCAACTCGGCATCGGGAGAGACCAGCCCTTTTTCCACGGCCTTGGTGAAGATGGTTTTCGCATCCAAGCCCTTGCCATCATCGAAGATGCGGATTAGCACGTCGCCGCCCGAGTGCTCGGCTGTGAGCTTGATGGTCCCATGGCGAGGCTTGCCCTGAGCCAGCCGCTCGGCTGGAAGCTCGATGCCATGATCGATGGAATTGCGCAGAAGATGCACCAGTGGATCGCCAAAGCGCTCAATGACTGTCTTATCCAATTCAGTTTCGGCGCCTTCCGTCTCCAGCTCTATCTCCTTGCCCAAAGCGTCCGATAGGTCTCTAACGAGTCTCTTGAACTTGCTGAAAGTTGTGCCGATCGGCAACATGCGGATGCCCAGAGTGCTATCGCGCAACTCGTCCGAAAGCCGCCCCAATTGCTCCGACAAAGCAGCCAAGTATGGGTCCTTACGCTGGACCACATACTGATTAACCTGGGCCTGAACAATGACCAGCTCGCCAACAAGGTCCACCAGCTTATCCAACTTTTCGGCCGCCACGCGAATGCTGGAAACAGACTCCTGGGGCTTGCGCGCGCCCCGTCCGTCCTTAAGTGCGGCTTGTTCGGCCAAAGCCGAGGCCACTTGCGCCGGGCTGACAATACCGCTCTCGGTGAGGATCGCACCAATGCGCTTCTGGCTGCCCAAAGCCTTGAGCAAGTCCTCCTCGGTTATGTCGCCTCGATCGACAAGTATCTCGCCCAGCTTCTTGTGCTCGCCGTTGACCTCGACATTCAAGCCGGGCTCTACCTTGTCAATCGAGATCTCGCTGTCGTCCTCGACAAAGATGAAGACATCCTGCAGCGCCTGCCGCCCTGCCCTGGTGACGATGATCACATTCCACCAAGCGTAGCAGGCATCCGGTTCATAGGCGGATAAAACGGGAACATCATCCAGGTGCGCCGTAACCTTGCATGTGCCGAGCGCTGCGAGTTCCTCCAAAAGTGCCAGCGGGTCAGTGCCAGACAAGAAAACATTTCTGGGAGGCTTAAAGTGGATGCGGAAAATTTCAGCATCTTCATTCACGGCAGTCGGGGGTTGGATACTGGACTCGGGCTTTGGCTCCGGGAGGGACGCAAAGACTCCGGCTTGCCCTAAAAGGGATTTCAGCGATTTGACGATGCGCTGCGAGGCGGCAGGGTCCTGATCAATTCCCGATTCAGAGCCGCTAAGCATGGCCATGATTCTGTCCCGGGCGACCAATGTCAGATCGAGCAACTCTTTACTGACCGCAAGTTGACCGTTACGCACCAAATCGAAAACGGTTTCCACCTCATGGGTGAACCTGGCGATGTCGTCGAACCCGAACATGGCGCCAGAGCCTTTGATGGTGTGCATGGCCCGAAAGACACGATCAATGGTCTCGCGGTCGTCGGGGGTCGCCTCCAATTCTAGCAGAGCGCTTTCCAACTCCGAGAGAAGGTCGTGCGCCTCCTCCTTGAATGCCAGCCTGTTAAGATCGTCACGGGACATGGATTCCTCGCTTCCCTGTCTGCAATCCCTGCGTTGCTTCAGGCAACAACTCTGGGCGCGCGACAGGTCGCTGTCCCGCTTAGCGCAGGACCTTGTTCACCACCGCGAGAAGTTGCTCGGGTTTGAATGGCTTGACTATCCAGCCCGTAGCACCGGCGGCCTTGCCATCTTGCTTCTTCTCGGCCTGGGATTCAGTAGTCAGCATGATGATTGGTATGAATTTATAGGTCGCCTGGGCGCGAACCTGCTTGATAAGCTCAATGCCATCCATGTTAGGCATGTTCAAATCGGTGATGATCATGTCCACCTGACCTTTGAGCTTGCCCAGGGCATCCTTGCCATCCACCGCCTCGATAACGGTGTGCCCTTCATTCTTCAGCGTGAAGCTGACCATCTGGCGGACGCTGGCGGAATCATCCACGGTCATGATCGTCTTGGCCATCCGGCTCATCCTCCCTCTGCGATGTGCGGCGCCAGGGCATCGCGCACCCCGGCGGTTTCAGCTAGCGATGTGAGATATTCATTCAGACCGGTGAAACGGACATCGAATCCCGACGCTTCCATGGTCGTGGCGAAAGAAATCAGCAACTGAAACAAAGAGATGCCTGCCCTGGTAACCTGGGTGAGATCCACAAGCCCCGGCCCACCGGCAGCCGCGGCCTCAGCCAGAAACGCCTTGAGGTCCGCCGCATGCTCAATGGTGAACTCTCCACTCAAGACAAGTCGATCGTCCACTTTTTCGCAGTCACCCATATTTCTCTCCCTGCGTTGTTGCGCTGGGCCATTCGTCAACTATTGTTCACAATCTCTTGCCGTGGACAAGGCCATGGCGACTATAGAATAGTTCCTTAGAGCGATGCCAGACATTGCAAATATGTTTCGTTACTTGAGACATCAAAAGTCAATTAAAGCTTTTCTTGCAATGCCTTTCGCCAATCTCTACGAGCTAGCCATTTATAAAGCTTAAATATCTTGCTTTGTGCATTTATGCAAGTTCGTAGGTAGGACATCAGACTTGCGCAAAAATGCCCTAAAATAGCTCCACATTGTCACCGAGATCGTCACTGCCACTTGGAGCCGCTTTTTTGGTTCGATCAAGACTCGTCACGCACGCTGCAGGTTGAAAGCTATTGGAGTTCTCCAGAGTCTGACCAGAGTGACCAAAGGTGCTCATGTGAATGATGCGCTCGGCATCCATGGTATATCTGTCGAGCATAGCCCTGAGCCGCTCCGAACGCAGTGCATCATCACTGTGCGGGACGATATGTCTAGCTTCCTGACCGGCCTGCTCCAGTCTGGCTTTGGATTCCTCGAGCTTGTGAGCTACATCGTGATGGAACGTCAGACCCTCCACCGTATCTTCAATGGAGTTGGCCAAGTCTCCCACCGAAGTGCCGATAGTCGCCAGCCCAGAGCCAACCCGTTCACTAATGTTGCGCAAGCTGCCCGTCAGGTCGCCCATACGCGCGATCATGGCAGCCACCTGCCCGCGGTCAATAGAAGCATCGGCATTGCGGAGCAATGCCTCGGAAGCAGTGGAAATCTGCACGAGAACAGAAGATACAGCCTCTGTCTGATCTCTGGCTTCCACGGAAAGATGCTGAATGGCTTGTGCCAACACGCCCAAGGCCTTGCCTTCATCTCCGGTGTGCGCAGCCTTGACGCTCGCGTTCAGAGCAATAAGCTCGATTTCCGCACCCACGTCTTCAATGTCGCTAACGAAAGCTGACATTTCAGCGATGGTGTTGGCAACATCGCTCATGATCCCGCCCACGGCCTCGCCCTGGCTGGCATATTCACGCATGGACTCGGTGATGTCTCCGACGCCTTGCTCAATCTGGTCTAGGACACTAACCCCAGACCCTCTATCGGCCGAGACGGACAGCGCTAAAGAGCTACTCAACGCAACGGCGTGCCGCGCTATGCCCCCCATATGCTCACTCAAGCACTCCAGAGCAGAGGAAAACTGACCGGCTGCGTTATGTAGTTGGGAAGCTTGCAGGGTACAGACGTCGGCTACCCAACTCACCAAATCCTTGCCCTCAGGCTCAAGCTCAGCTTTGGCAAGGTGTGGTTGAAGCAGCCCTAAGCCCTCTTCCAAGGCCTCGGCAACATGCTCAACCTGCTGGCGCACGATATCATGAAACTGCAGGGATGAGACGACCTCGCTGATCTCGGCGGAAATGTTGCGAGCCTTGTCCGGCAACTCGGACGATACCTGTGCGGACTTGTGCGTCAAGTCCACCAGCGAGCGCAGGTTGTCTTCGATGCCGCAAAAAATGTCGGTCGAACATGTCTGCTGCATGTCCAGAATGGATGTAGTCCGTTCGCGCACCGAAGCTACAAGCTCACACAAGGATTCAGCCTTTTGAGTTATCTGGGATGAATGCGCAACAATGGTGTGGGCCAGCTTTTCCACATCGTCGGCCAGGGTGGTGAACCCCCGCCCCATGCTACCAAGCCTGGCGCTCTCGATGCGCGTCGATATGCCAAGCATTTGCAGTTTTTTGACGATGCGCCGGAAGTCCTGGCTGAGTGCTTTAAGCTTACGGGAAACCTCCAGGATGGAATCGAGTTCCCGCAGGCTCTGGCCTGAAGAATCCCGGCCCACTAGGTTGCGCATGCGCTCAAGCTCGGCAGACAATTCCCCGACTCTTCTGTCCAGTTCGTCTCCCGAAGTTAACCCTGCGAGATCCGAGGCCTGACGCGTCAAATCAAGTACGGAGCGAGTAAATTCCTGAAGTCTAGTCCCCAACGCAAGAAAATCCGTCTCTCGGCCCTCAATTGCCTTGCCAACGGCCTTGGCCACACTTTCGAGCGCCTCGCCAAGCGGCTTGAGGGATCGTTTTTTACCCGCCTCGGCAAACGCCATGCCCTGTACGCCCAATTGCATCACCTGCTCGGATTCCTGTCGTGAAGAAAACTATGTCATGCCGCTCATGCACGAAATTACCAAGCACAGTCGACCGCACGCTCGCCTTACACGGCATGCATGCTCCCACCCATAGCGGACCGGCTCTCCATCGCTGGCCATCGCCTTATGCTTGCTTCTCTTTCCAGATGAATGACCTTTCATTTCCCCATTTTCAAGTGGAAAAAACGCAATACTAGTTTCGCATTGCTTCTTCTCACACTAACGCTTCAGAACTGAACATCTTTTTATTATGCGAGCCCTTCTACATGGATATCGCTGGATAACGCGATTACTTTTCCAATCATGAAGCACAAATCCCCCGCACAGGCCATTGGAGCTCTATCCAGGTAGTTTGCAAGAACTTGACCATATTATCAGAATACCGTGGCAATCCCGTGTTTTCAGTGTAAACTTAAGACTACCGCCGGGGTTCCAGGAAACCTGACGCGGAATTAGCGTACGCTGCGGGATGTCTGGAAAAAACCAGGAGAGCGGCCAGCATGGAATTTGAACCGAACGAATTGGAGCGGTACATCGGGAGCCTGCCTGCTGAAAGCGTCTGGCGCCCGGTGCGTGATCATGCAGGCAAGCTGTTGCGTCGAGGCGGCGGTAAATTTCCCGACATACTTCCAGAGACATTGCATGGAGTCGAGTTGACAGGCAGAAGCATCGTCGACCTTGGCTGCAACCTTGGCGCCTACTCACTCCTGGCGGCACAGGGTGGAGCGGCCAGGGTTCTTGGCGTGGACATCGATCCAGCAGTTGTCGCCGGTTGCCGTCTTCTGGCTCTAGATTACGGTCTTACCAACACGGAATTTCGTGTAGCTGACTTCCTCAAGGAAGACTTGAAGGAAACCTTCGGCCTAGGCATGCTCATCGACTTCATCGGTAGGTCCGTGGTGGCTAAAGGCAAGCTGCACGCATGCTTGAAGGCCGTGGCACAGGTATCGCGTAGTGAACTGCTCTTTACCCTTCGGCCGGAATACAACAGCCAAAACGACTTGGGCTGTGATCACGACAGTCTGTCCGCATTCTACCCTCCTGGCTTCCTTCGGCACGGACGTGTTCAAGTCCTGGAGTATGCGGCGGAGATCCTAAAGCAGGATTGGGAAATCAGCGTGGATTGTCCAGGCCGCTTCCGGGAGCACAACCTCAAAACCCGTGTGCGAGCTTTCCGCAAAAGCAGCTCTGACAGCAAGTAATGCTCTTCCGATAAGGTCGCTTGGCCAGCACGCGGTAAGTCCGGCCGGCGCCCGCCATGGCCTCAACAGCATGATTCCGTGCCTGCAGGTCAGCGTTTGCGGTACAATCCGATCCAGCCTGTTTTATGGCCCAAGAGCTTTCCTGAGCAGCGAAAAGCCAAGGCCAGCAAGAAGTTGCACACTTTAGGAAGCAAGTCGCCTCGTTTGAGTATCAAGGCACGGTTCAAGCGCAGGCGCCAGGGGCTTCGCCGAAACCGAATGTCCACAAGTTGCAACGTGTGCCGGGAGTAAGATTGCACCTGCTCGTCGCCCTTGCCGAAGAAATCCTTGATACCTTGCGGGTAATAAGGCTTCACGTGGTCGAAATCGAGAAAAAAATCCTTGTGCATAAGGGGTGAAACAACAAGCAGCCACCCTCCCGGCCTTAAACGATCAAGATAGTCGTCCAGGAACTCCAACAGCTTGTCGAACGGGAAGTGCTCAATGACATGGGCCATGACCAGCAGATCGTAAACCGCTTGGCCTACGCCTTGACAGAACTCTTCAGCTCCATGCACCCGCAGCCCATCTTGCCTGGCCAGCTTCACTTGCGCGGTGTTTTTTTCCACGCCCTCCACGTTTGAGAATCCCAGACTTTGCAGAAGGCGCATTTTGCGGCCAAAGCCGCAACCCACATCCAGCACGGATAACTCTCGCGGCAAGGGCTTCAGTGCCTTGGCAATCTCTGCGCTCTCATCCCGAGCCAGGGTCTTTGTCGCGCGCTCAAGCCATGTTCGCATACCGCCCTTGCCTGATCGGTTAGTGTTCAGTTCAACATTCATGATACATGTACATACTCAAGCTTGAAGCGGCAATGGCTGTGCTTTTCATCGGCTATATTCCTGAGAGCTGCGTGAACATACGAAAAAGCTACTCCATGGACAAAAAACTATTTTTCATTCAAAACTGGTGAGAATGCCCATCTCGGTTCTGACGGGGGCTTGTCGAGTTGGGTGAACACCGCTGCGCGCGACCGGGAGAATGAGCCAGGACGAATGAGCAATACTTTCAAGATCCTGATGTATTCCCATGATACCTATGGGTTGGGGCACATCCGGAGGACGCTGGCCATTGCTTCCCAGCTCCGACGCCCAAATGTGAACATCCTCATTCTTACCGGCTCGCCCATCGTGGGCCGTTTCGATTTTCCCGAACAAGTCGACTTTGTGCGCATCCCGGGCATGATCAAGAAGAGCAACGACCTCTACCTGCCGCATTCCATCCGCATCGAAGCCCAGGAAGCCATGAATATCCGCCAAAGCATCATCAAGGCTACGGCCAAGGCTTTCGAGCCTGACCTATTCATCGTGGACAAGGCCCCCCTGGGGCTCAAGCGTGAAGTCATTCCAGCGCTCAAGTGGCTGCGGAACACAAGTGAGGTTTCCTGCCGAACGGTCCTGGGCTTGCGGGACATCATGGATGACGCACGCAGCACCATCGAAGACTGGCGCAATAAGCGCGTCTATGACGCGTTGGAAAAGTACTATTCCGAGATATGGGTCTATGGGCATCGTGAAATGTACGATCCTATCAAGGAATACGAAATACCAGAGAGTATAAGTCAAAAAATGATCTTTACTGGCTATCTTCCGCGCAAGCCGCTTATCAATGGTCATGATATCTACAAAGGAAACGGCATGAACGGTTGTGGCACCGGCAGCAATAACGATGCAGGCCTTTTCGGCGCCAAGGAAAAACGGGTGCTCGTGACCACGGGCGGGGGGGGCGATGGATACAAGCTTATGGATGTCTATCTGCGCATGTTGGAGACATGGCCGGCGGAGCATCGTAGCATTGTCGTCACGGGACCGTTCATGCCCACTCCCGAGCGCAAGGACATAGCCGCGCGCGCCAGGAAACTTGGCGTACGTTACTATCACTTCTGCCGCCAGATGGAGCAGCTCATGGCCGCGGCCGATCTGGTGGTGAGCATGGGCGGCTACAACACGATTTGCGAAATCCTCAGCCAGCGCAAGGTCTCGCTCATCGTGCCCCGCGAGACTCCGCGTTTGGAGCAGCTCATTCGAGCCCAGGTGCTCAAGGCCAAGGGGTTGGCCGACTACTTGGCTTGGCAGGAACTGACACCTGACCGACTGCGGAGCAAGATCGAGGAGCTGCTGACCAACCCACAGCCCTATGTCGACGCCGTGCAGGGTTTTCGCTTCACTGGTTTGGAAGTCATGCGCCAGCGGTTGGCAGCGTTCCAGGCAGGGGTGGTCTGATGGAGCGCAACGTTATCGGCATGATCCTGAAGGGCTATCCGCGCATTTCCGAGACCTTCATCTCCAACGAAATACTGCAGTTGGAGTCCCTGGGCTTCCGTATCCATATAATCTCCATGCGCGAACCGCGCGAGGACTTCACTCACGGCAATGTGCGGCGCATCCGGGCACAAGTGAGCTATCTGCCTACCGAACTGACCACCGGACTACCTCGCCTGCTGCCGCCTTTCCTGAGTCTGTGGCGCGAACGGCCGCGCGAAACTCGCGCCGCCCTGGCTCTTGCCTGGAGCAGATATCGGCGCACGCGCCGGCTGGCCACGCTCAAGCATTTGCTTCAAGGTGCCTACATCGTCCGCAAGATTCTGCCCGGCTCGGGTATCACCCACCTGCACGCCCACTTTGCCCATTCGCCGACCTCCGTGGCCATGTTCGCCTCGCTGTTCAGCAGGCTGCCTTTCAGCTTCACGGCCCATGCAAAAGACGTCTGGACCCAGGAGGCTGAACAGCTTGGCGAGAAGATCGACCTGGCCAGGTTCGTGGTCACTTGCACCCGTGCCAATCGCGAATACCTGACGAGGCTGGGAAGTGGACGCACGCCCGTTCATGCAGTCTATCACGGCATCGACCTGCGCTTCTTCGCGCCCAATGGCCGGCTTCCGACTGCGCGGCCTCCCTTCCGCATCCTGACCGTGGCCCGGCTTACAGGCAAGAAAGGCCTGGACACCGTGCTCCGGGCCATCAAGCTGCTTCGGCAACGCGGGCTTGCCTTTCGCTACGAGCTCGTGGGCGATGGCGAGCAGCGGGCGCAGCTGAAGGCCTTGGTAGGCGAACTTGGCCTGGAGGATGTCGTGAGCATGCCGGGCGTGCAAGCCCATGAGGTGATCCGTGAACAATTCAGGCAGGCCGACGTTTTTGTCCTGGGCAGCAGGATCCAGGAGAACGGCGACCGCGACGGAATCCCCAACGTACTGGCCGAGAGCATGGCCATGGGCGTGCCCGTGGTGGCAACATCGGTTTCAGCCCTGCCCGAGATCGTGGAGGATGGCGTCACAGGCCTGCTCGTGCCGCCTGACGACGAGCAGGCCATGGTCGCGGCCTTGGAGCGCGCGCTCACAGACCAGGATCTGCGCCGGCGCATGATTCCGGCCGCCCAGGACAGGGTAAGGCAATGCTTCGACAACCTGCGGCTCATCCAGAACCTGGCTTCAATCCTGCGCCATGAAATTCCGGGGACCTGAAGCATGCGCATCGCCTTTTATGCTCCATTCAAGCCCCTGGGACATCCCAATCCATCCGGCGACCTGACCATCGGCACAGGGCTGCACGATTTCCTGAGCCTGAACAACGAGGTTGTTCAGGTCAGCCGTCTGCGCAGCCGCTGGATCTATTGGAAGCCGTGGCAATGGCCGCAGGTATGCCTGGAGCGCATACAGGCGCAGCGCGCCGCTAAAGGGTGCGACCTGTGGCTGACTTATCATACCTACTACAAGGCTCCGGACCTGCTCGGCCCGGCCTGCGCGCGCAGGCTCGGTGTGCCGTATGCCGTGTTCCAGGGCATCTACTCCACCAAGACGCGCCGCAGTCTCAAAACATGCCCAGGCTTTCTGCTCAACCGAGCAGCGCTGCGAGCCGCGTCTGTGGTGTTCAGCAACAAGCGAGACGATCTTACCAACCTTGCGCGCATCATCCCCAAGGACCGCCTGCGATATATACCGCCCGGCATCTTTCCGGAGCAATTCGCATTCGATCTGGATGCCCGCGAACGGCTGCGCAAGGAATGGGATACGGGCGACAGATCCGTTATCCTATCCGCGGCAATGTTCCGTGACGACGTGAAAACCCAAGGACTGACCTTTCTGCTCAAAGCCTGCGGCAAGCTTGCTGCCCAAGGCAAGGACTTCCTGCTGACCCTGGCTGGCGATGGCGTCATGCGTCCCCACCTGGAAGCATTGGCCCGTGAGCAGCTGCCCGGCCGGGTCATCTTTCTCGGCCAGGTGCCTAGGGAAAAGCTCTTTGAGAATTACAGCGCCGCCGACGTGTTCGCCTTTCCCGGCATACGCGAGTCCCTGGGCATGGTCTTTCTGGAGGCGCAGTCATGCGGCCTGCCCGTGGTGGCGTTTGACGGCTGGGGCATTCCGGAGGTGGTGGCCAATGGCGAGACTGGCCTGCTCTGCCGGCCATTCGATGAGGACGCCTTTCGTGCGACCCTGGCCAAACTGCTGGATGATGCAAAGCTGCGCCGGAGCATGGGGCTAACTGCCGCTGATCGTGTGCGATTACACCATGATTTGAACCGCAACTACCAGCAGGTTGAGTCAGAGCTGCGGGAAGTGGCGCGTAGAACCCAGGGGAACAACTGATGGCTGTCACACGCTTCCTGCTCATGCGCCATGCTCCCACGGTCTGGAATCAGGAGCGGCGTATCCAGGGCCAGTGCGACACGCCCTTGTCGCCACAGGGCTTGAACCTGGCCCGAAGCTGGGCGTTGGTCTTGCGCAACCATGATTTCCAGGCAGTGCTGACCAGCGATCTGCGCCGGGCCCAAGAAACTGTCGAAGCTGTTACAAATGGCAAGGAACTGCCGAGCATGGCCGATCCCCGGCTGCGTGAGCAGGACTGGGGGCAGTGGACAGGCCTGCTCCTATCCGATTTGACGGCTAACGAGGAGTTCAAAGCACAGGCAGAGCAAGGCTGGAATTTCCGTCCGCCGGAAGGCGAAAGCCGCAGGCAAGTCCTGCACAGGGCCTTGGCCGCACTGGAGGACGCCGGCCACCGTTGGCCAGGGCAGAATGTACTTGTGGTCACCCATCAGGGTGTCATCAAGTGCCTGCTCTATCATGCGCAGTCACACCCCATGCTGCCCGGCAATCCTTTGCTGGAGAAGGGCTACCGGCTCTACCTTCTTGACCTGGAAGAACAAGGATTGTTCCAACGAGGGGCTGGGTGGCCGCTGCCGGAAATGCTGGAGACGCCATGAGAGTTGCTTACTACTGCCAGCATGTGCTCGGCATGGGCCATTTCTTCCGCAGTCTGGAGATCGCCAAGGCTTTGGCCGACCATGAGGTGGACCTGATCTCGGGCGGCCCTGAGGTGCGTGCCGAGTTGCCTCCGCATGTATCCCTTTTCCGTCTCCCCGGACTCATGATGAACGACGACTTCTCCGAGCTTTACCCCTTGGAGCCCGGTCGCAGCCTGGAGGAGGTCAAAAACGAGCGCGCTCGGCTGCTCAGCGAACGGTTTCTCCTGTTTTCTCCAGATCTGTTCCTGGTGGAACTCTTCCCCTTTGGGCGCAACCAGTTCAGCTTCGAGCTCCTACCCCTGCTCCAGGATATACGCGACGGCCATTTCGGTCCGGTCAAGGTGGTCTGCAGCCTGCGCGATATCCTCGTTGAAAAAAGTAACCAAGAAAAATACGAAGCGCGCGTCGTGAAGCGGCTTAACGAGTTCTTCAACCTGCTGGCTGTGCACGCGGATCCGGCCCTGCTGCGCCTGGACGAAACCTTCGGAAGCCTGGATCGGGTGCGTATCCCGGTACGCTATACAGGTTTCGTGACTACCAAGCCTAGATCGGGTGCCGGGATTGCCTTGCGCAGGGAACTCGGTCTGGAGCCTAGTCAGAAGCTCATCGTGGCCAGCATAGGCGGCGGGAAAGTGGGCGGCAGACTCCTGTTTGCCGCATTGCAGGCCTTCGCTCGCCTGGGTCTCTCGGGTGCGCGGATGCATGTCTTCAGCGGACCATACATGGAAGCGAGCGAATTCCTCGCCTTGGAGAAACTGGCTTCGGCCATACCCAGCGTGATTCTTGAGCATTTCACCGACCGCTTCCTGGATTACCTGGACGCGGCGGACCTGTCCTTGAGCCAAGCCGGCTACAATACGGCCATGAATATCCTGGCCACGGGAGTTCCTGCCCTGGTCTGGCCTTTTGACCAGAACCACGAACAGCGCCTGCGCGCCGAGAAGCTGAAACAACTCGGTGTGCTGGGCATACTGGAAGACGCCGATCTGGAGCCCGAACGCCTGGCCGTGCGCATGGCCCAGGCAATGGAAGCCGGCAGACGATCCGGGCCGGCGCCGGTCGACTTGGATGGAGCAGCCAATACGGCCAGGCTGCTCCAGGATCTCGCATCATGACCGCATACGCCCCCTGTGAACTCTGGCTTCGACCGCCGGCGGATACCTTGGAGCGTCTTGAACGGACCCTTGAACGGGCATCCGGACGGCAGGCTACGATCTTCTTTCGCGCCGATGACATCGGACTGCCCGGCAGACAATTGGCGCGTATGACGGACCTCTTCGTCCGTCACGACGTGCCCTTGGCTCTGGCCGTAGTCCCGATTTGGCTGCCCCTGCGGCATACGGAACTGAAGGGCATGCTCGCGCCCGGAGGAGCTTTATGGTGTCTGCACCAGCATGGCTTCCGGCATGTGAACCATGAGCAGGGAAACCCTTCGGGGAAGAAAAGCGAGTTCGGACCGGCACGATCCGCCGAAGCCAAGCAAAGGGATATATCCAGGGGCCGCGACATCCTGGAGAGCTACCTCGCAGGACGAATTTCTCCTCTGTTCACTCCGCCTTGGAATCGCTGTGATGGCGAGGCTCTGGATATCTTAGCCGAACTTTGCTTCCGGGCGGTATCACGTAGTGCAGGGGCGCAGCCCGCTTCCCCTCCCAAGATGATGGAACTGGCGGTCAACGTGGATCTGCACACGCGCAAGGAGCCTACGGCCCAGGCCGCTCTTGACGCACTGCTTAACGAGTTGGAGCAGAGCCTGGCCACGGGACTGTGCGGCATCATGCTCCACCATCAACGCATGAACCGAGCGGCGCTGGAATTCCTGGACTGCCTGCTGGTCGCTCTCAAACGGGCCGCAGGCCTGCGCCTTGCTCATCCGACTGATCTCATCCGGTGATCCCATCTGTGACACACTGTAACTTGCACCGCGAACCGGTTGCATTTTCCCCCTCATGGGATACCGTAGCACGAGTAGCCTCAAGCCGAATGGGCATGATTTCCTGACAAGGCGGGAGCGAGATGAGCGGCAAAAGACAGGAAAACGTCAGCAGCACGCGACAAAGCAACATCGCCAAGCAAGTCGTACTGCCCTTTCGCAAATCTCTGGAAATCAGCATTCAGAGCCTGCGCGTGCGCTTTTTCCGCTCGCTTATCACTACCCTGACCCTAGTACTGGCCGTGGCCTTTCTCGGTTATGTCCTCATATCCTCGGATGTGGCCACGGGCCTGCTGCGCAGCGGCGATCCAGACTTGCGGGATTCCCTTGTCCAAGCAGGCTATGATCTGCAGCAAGGAGTCCGGGAGGCGGGCAGCAGCGCCACGGAGCGCTGGATCGTGCTCCTGTCGCTGCTGGTCTGCACCGTGGGTATTATCAACGCTCAGCTCATGGCTGTCACCGAACGCTTTCGCGAAATCGGCACCATGAAATGCCTTGGGGCCCTGGACAGCTTTGTGTTGCGGCTCTTCCTGCTGGAGGCGGGAATCCAGGGAATCTTGGGAGCCGTGGCCGGCGCGCTGGTGGGGGCCTTGGGCGCTCTATTGATGGGACTGGCTCGTTTCGGACTCCCGGTATTGAAAACACTTTCCCTGCCGACCGTGGGATTGTCGCTCCTCGCAGCCGTAAGCACGGGTTTTCTGTTGAGCGTGGCCGGCGTGATCTACCCGGCCATCGTGGCCGCGCGTATGCAGCCGGTGGAAGCCATGCGCGTGCAGGAATGAGACAGCCGGCATGAATACAATTCACACAAATATTCAGGGCCGCACCATTGTCAGGGCCATGGGGGTGCGCAAGGTCTTCCGCCTGGGCAAGATCGAGGTCGAAGCCCTGCGCGGCATCGACCTGGAGATCATGAGCGGAGAGTACGTATCCATCATGGGGCCATCCGGCTCGGGCAAGAGTACGCTCTTCAATATGATCGGCGGCCTGGACAAGCCCAGCGAAGGCAAGGTCTTCATCGACGAAGTGGATGTGGCTCAACTGGACGCCTACGAACTGGCTTGGCTGCGCAACCGCAAAATCGGCTACATCTTTCAAACCTTCAACCTCATCCAGGTCATGACCGCCCTGGAGAACGTGACCTTGCCCATGATTTTCGGCGGCGCGAGCAACGATGAAGCCGTGGACAAAGGCATCAAGCTCCTGCGCCTGGTGGGCTTGGACAAACGCTTCGACCACAAGCCCCAGGAGTTGTCGGGCGGCCAGCAACAGCGCGTGGCCATCGCCCGCTCCCTGGCCAATGACCCAGCCATCATCCTGGCCGACGAACCCACGGGCAACCTGGACCTGTCAACGGGCGAGGAGATCATCACCCTGCTCAAGACCTTGAGCCGCGAACAGGGCGTCACGGTTATAACCGCCACCCACGACTACAAGATGCTCAATGTCTCGGATAGGGTAGTCTGGATCGTGGACGGCCGCATCGACCGCATCGAGAATCGCTCCGAGCTCAAGATCGAGGTCGGCACTATCTCAAGCAGGGCCCAGGCCGAATAAGGATGCGGCAATGATGCGCACGCGGCCCAGCCTGGCACGAAAAAGCCCGCCCGGCACATTCCGAAGATACTGGCCTGCTTTGCTGGCCGCCCTGCTGGCGGGCTTGATCTCGGCCAAAGTGGCGGCCCAACCGTTGCCGGAGGTCGCTCGGACCATCACCGCCCTTTCGGCGGTGGAGGACCGCAGCACAGGCACGCCGGGCGCGGCCAAAGCCGCCGCATACATCTTCGATCAGCTCAAGGTCCTGGGCTATGAGGACCTTGGTCGCCATGCCTATCTGACGCCGATGCGCGTCCACCGAGGCAGCCGCATCCGCATCGGCGGGCGTGAGACGGCCATCACACCCTTGCAGCTCAACGCCATTACGCCGAATACCATCCCACCACCTGGGGTCTCCGGTCCACTGGTCTACGTGGGCCGGGGTTCGCCTTCCGAGATGGACGGCAAGCCTGTGCAGGGCGCCATCGTGCTCATGGACATGGACTCCGGCCGCAACTGGCGCACGGCGGCGGCCCTGGGCGCAAAGGCACTCATCTATGTGGACCACGAGCCGAGCATCAAGGGGCGCTTCGAGGACAAGCACGAGCTGACTCCCCTGGATTTTCCGCGCTTCTTCATGACCGGAAGCGAGGCTGAGCAACTTCTGCCCGGCTTCCGGGACATGCAGGCCGGGAACGCGCAGCATCCCGAAGCCGTGCTCGTATCCAACGTCATCTGGGAACGAGCCGCGTCCGAGAACATCTTCTGCCTCGTACCCGGAGTCGACAAAAAACTTTCGGAAGAGCTGGTGGTAATCGAGGCCTTCTACGACAGCACAGCCTGGGCCTACGGCCGATCCCCCGGTGCGGACGAAGCCTCGTCCGTGGCGGGCCTGCTGCATCTGGCGCAACACCTCAAGGAGAATCCTCCGGGCCGCTCGGTGCTTCTCGTGGCTACAAGCGGACACGCCCAAGGCCTTGCCGGTTGGCGAGAATTCCTGTGGGCCATGCAGGCCAAGGGCAAATACCTGCGCGACCTGGAGCGCCATCAACGCAGCCGCATGGACGAAGCCGAGGAAGTTCTAAAGGCTTTGGACGAGGCGGCTCCCGTAGCCGCGGCCTTGCCGGGTTCCCATGGCCCTCTGGCCAAAGCCATGGACGATGAGTTGAAACAGGAATCCGAGCGCGTGGCCAGGGAACTCATGCGCCTGCGTCTATTGGGTGAAGGGCGCAATGAAACCCGCATCCGCGCGCTGACCGACTATCGGGCGCAGATCCGCCAACTCACCTGGGGCTTGTCCCCGGAACTGGTGTCAGCGCAGCAGAGCGAAACACTCGAACGCATGCTGCCCCGCATACGGCGGACGCAAGAAGCTGTCCTGACCGATGCCGAGGAACAACTTGCTTCCCTGCGTAGTTCACGGGACATGCGCGGCATGGTCGCCGTGCGCGAGGTCGCGGCCAGCATCTCCTTGTACTTGTCCAGCGGCGGCGACGGTGTTGGAGCCTTCGCCAACGAAGGTTTCATGTACGCCATTCGGCCGGACCGCAACTACAGCGGTTCCTTCTCGCTCATCAGCCGCGCCGCTGACCGTGCGGCGGGTCAAGCCAGCGCAAACCCTGGCAGCTCCGAAGCGCAGGTACGTTTCGTCAATGCCCTGCGCCCGGACAGCCTGAGACCGTGGCGGAGCTGGTTTCTGGACCAGCCGCTCATGGGCGGCGAGCTGGCTAGCCTAGCCAACTACGTGGGCATCAGCCTAGCCACCATCAACGACGCTCGGCCCTGGTGGGGCACACCATACGATACGCCTGGACACATGGATCTGGAACGTCTGTCGCGCCAAATACGCTTCGTCTCCGGGCTGGTCACCGAACTGACGCGTACTCCGACGCCACTGGCCGACGAACGGCCGCGCCTGGGCTTCGCCACCCTGGACGGCCAGGCCAGTTTCCTGCGCCAGGGCGAGCTGTTTCCGGACCAGCCCGCGCCCGGCACCGTGATCCAGGCTTACCAGGACAACGGAGTGTTCTACGCCATGACCGACACCGAAGGCATGTTTCGTCTGGTGGGCGTGGGCAATAAGAAGGTCATCGTGGGCAAGGTCATCCTGGAGGCCTACCGTTTCGATCCCGTGAGCGGTAACGTGCTCTGGGCCATCGACAAGCGCGGCACGGGCAAGGACGCCTACCGGGTCAAGATGAACCGGCTCTTCGAAGAGACGCGGCTGACCATGTTCGCGGCGGACCAGATGACGGTCTTCAACACCCTGGAACCGCGCACATTCGCTTTCATGACCAAGATCGCGCTGTTCGACTCCCGGCGCGACGCCGAGCCAAACCGCTTCTGGTACAGCCGCATCGACACGCGCGACTCCACCCTGCTCAGCTTTTACCTGGAGCCGGGCATCCCGCTCAAGTACACCCTCTCGGATACATTACTGAACCGCAAGATGATCATGACCAATGCCGTGCCGGGACAACCCGAGGGCGTTGGCTACCTGCCCGAAGAGTGGCCGCTCATCCCGCGCACCGAGTATCATGCGGCCAAGGATATGTGGGCGCTGCTCCTGCCGCGCATCGACAACCTGGAAGAGCACGGCGTGGTCAACGAGCGCATCCGGTCATTGCGCCAGGAAGGGCTGGACGCCTTCAACGAGGCTGAACGGGCCTACGCCGAGCAGCGCTACTCCGACTTCCTGGAATCCTCGCGCGTGGCCTGGTCCCTGGCCAGCCGGGTCTACAACGACGTGGAAGCCACCCAGCGCGACGTGCTCCTCGGCGTGCTGTTCTACGTGGCCTTGTTTGTGCCCTTTGCCTACTGCGCCGAGCGCCTGCTGTTCAGTTTCGCGGACATCAAGCAGCGCATCCTGGCCCTGCTGGCCATTCTGGCCGTGGTCATCGGCATCATCTACAATGTGCACCCGGCCTTTCAGCTCACTTACAGTCCGCTGGTGGTTATTCTGGCCTTCTTCATTCTGGGCCTGTCCATGCTCGTGTCGCTGATCATCTTCCTGCGCTTCGAACGGGAAATGGCCGGCCTGCAGCGGCGCACCAGCAGCCAGGGCGCGGAACTTGGCCGCTGGAAAGCCCTGGGAGCGTCCTTCGCCATCGGCGTGAGCAACCTGCGCCGGCGTAAGATGCGCACCTTGCTGACCACCTTGACCCTGGTGCTGTTGACCTTCACCATCATGAGCTTCACGGCGGTCAAGAGCGTACGCGAAAGGGGCGCCAGCCTCTTTTCCAGGCAGACTCCCTATGCCGGACTGCTCATGCGTTCCCTGGCCTGGTCCAGCCTGCCGCCCGAAGCCATGCCCATCGTGCGCAACAAATTTCGTGGCGCGGCTCTCGTGGGTCCGCGCATCTGGCTGGAAGGCAGCGCCAGGACCTCGGCAGCTTTCGTGCCGCTGGAAACGGATGCCGGCCACGAGTTGGCCCGCGGGCTGGTGGGGCTTTCACCCCAGGAGCCGGAAATCAGCGGCATGAACCGCATCCTGGTGGGCGGGCGCTGGTTTGCGCCGGACGAAGAACGGGCAGTGCTCCTGCCCAATCGCATGGCCGAGCGCCTCGGCATCGATCCCGGCAATCCTGAGGGAGCTACCGTGAACGTGTGGGGAATACCCTTCACGGTCACGGGGGTCTTTGATGGCGGTCGGCTCACGTCAGAAACAGACCTGGACGGGGAGCCGGTTACACCCGCGGTATTCCCCAGCGAGACTGTGCTCGGCGTGGCTGAAATGGAGGCCGGGGAAACCGAGTCCGAGCAGGACTTGCGCACTGTGCAGACGCGCTACGAGCACGTATCAGGCGAGGTGACGGTCATCGTGCCCGCCTCCACGGCCATGGCCCTGGGCGGGCAACTCAAGGCCATGGCCATCCGGCCACCCGCGCCCGGAGACGTGCCCAGGCTTGCCCGGCACATGGTGGATCGATTCGGCCTGCCGCTCTTTTGCGGCATCGTTCCGGAGGGCGTCAGTCCTGGAAGCGAGTCCGCAGGGACCTATCTTTTCTACGCCGCCGACACCCTTGACTACTCGGGCCTGCCGAACGTGGTGGTGCCCGTGCTCATCTCCGCGCTCATAGTGCTCAACACCATGATCGCCAGCGTGTACGAGCGCAAGCGCGAGATCAGCGTGTACACCTCCGTGGGCATGGCCCCCACGCATGTATCCTTCCTGTTCGTGGCCGAGGCTCTGGCTTATGCGGTCATCAGCGTGGTGCTCGGCTACTTGCTGGCCCAGATAGCGGCCCAGGTACTCGCGGGCACGCCCCTGTGGGCCGGCATGACCGCCAACTACTCTTCGCTTGGCGGCGTGGCGGCCATGATCCTGGTCATCCTCGTGGTGCTGGCATCGGTCATCTACCCATCCAAGGTTGCCGGCCAGATCGCCATCCCAGACGTTAACCGCTCCTGGTCCATGCCGGAACCGGACGGCGACGAGATGGTCGCCACCCTGCCTTTCCTGCTCAAGCGCGACGAACAGCGCTGCGTGGGCGGCTACCTGGTGGATTATTACAAAGCCCATGAGGATATATCCCACGGCCTGTTCTCTTCGGACGACATAGCCTACCGCTATGCCTGCCCCATGCCGATACGTGGTAGCGTGACCGACACGATCGGCGAGCCGAGCGGTGAGGACGAATGCCTGCAGATGAGCGCCAAGGTCTGGCTGGCCCCCTTCGACTTTGGCGTACGCCAGCATGTGCAGCTCATCTTCTGCCCGGCGCGGGTCAGCCCTGAATTCCTGGAAATCCAGGTGCGCCTCAAGCGGGAGGCAGGCGAGCACGGAGCATGGAAGCGTATCAACAAGGGGTTCCTCAATGATTTACGCAGACAACTGTTGGCTTGGCGCTCCCTGGGCCAGGAGGACAGAACGCGCTACGAGGATCTCATCATTTTCCCCACTCCAGAACCACAGCAGGCGTAGGGAAGCATGGGCAGGAACATCCGCGCACGCGCCCTGATGGTGGGCATCGTTTTCGGACTGCTCATCTGCCTGGCCACGCCCTACCACAACATCTATTTGATGGGCACGCTGCTGGGCGGCGGTCACTTTCCCCTGGCACCGTTCTTCATCTTCGCCTGGCTCATGGTGCTCATATCCGCCACGGCGCGCGTCCTGCGGCGGCCGCCGCTGCTCACGGGGCTGGAACTGCTGTGCGCCTGGGCGATCATGGTCGTGGTTTCCGGCATCCCTTACACCGGATTGCTGCGCACGTTTCTGGTCAACATAACGGCGCCCTTCCAGTTCGCCACCACGGGTAATCGCTGGGACGAAGTGCTGCATCCGATCATGCCAAAGGGACTCTATCCGCAGGATCCTACAGCCGTGGAAATTCTGTGGAACGGTCTGGATCGCGGCTTCGACATGGGCTGGTGGGAAATCCTGTCCAATATCCCCTGGCAGGCCTGGATAACGCCGCTTTCCTGGTGGGCCGTGTTCATCCTGCTTTCCTACCTGACCATGCTGTGCACAGTTAACATTCTCAGCCGCCAATGGATCGCCAACGAACGCATGAACTTCCCGCTTTTGCGCCTGCCGCAGTTCATGGAAGAGGTCATGGACCAGCAGCGTCTGGGAAATTTCCTCACCGACCGCTACCTGGTCCTGGGCCTGCTCGTGCCCACACTTCTGCACACTATAAATGGCCTGAACTTCTACCATCCGCAGGTGCCGGCCATACCCACGCTGATTCCCATCGGCCCCTATTTTCCTCCCACAGGCCTGTTCGCCGGTTTCGCCAAGCTGCGTATCTACTTCTATCCGGCCTTCATCGGTTTCGCTTTCCTGGCCGCGCGCCAGATCTCGCTCAGCTTTTGGTTTTTCTATCTTTTCGGCTCGTTCATCTTCGGCATCCTGGCTCTGATCGGACTCTCCGTGCCGCCGGCAGCCTTGGGAGTGTCCTTCGGCCCCACCTTGGCCTTTCCGGAAGAAACGCAAATGATCGGGGCATGCGTCGTCTTTTTCCTGTTCATCCTCTGGCTGGCCCGCTTCCATTTGGCCCAGGTGCTCAAGGCCGCCTTCGTTCCCGGCGGAGAACCGCCACGCGAAACCGAGTGGCTATCCCTACGCTGGTCCTTCTGGGGGCTAATGCTGGGCGGCTGTGGTCTGGTCGCTTGGTGCATGTATTTCGGCATGGGCCTGCCCATGGCCCTTTTGGTACTGCTGGCCTTCTACATGATGACCATCGTAGCCACGCGCGTGATCTGCCAGGGCGGCATCCCCTATTTCACGCTCACCGCCGCGCCGCTCGACGCCATCCTGGCCTTCATGGGCTCCAAGTTGTTCACCGCCCAGGGCCTGCTGCTGGCTGCCGTGTCCCAGAAGGTACTCTACGCCGACCTGCGCGAGTCACTCATGCCCTCGTTGCTGCACGCCTCCAAAGTCAGCGAGCAGACTTCGCGCAAGCGGCTCATGCTTCTGGGCATCGTGCTGGTCATCCTGCTCGGCCTGGTGGCCAGCTTCGCGGCCATGCTCGTGCTGGCTCACCGCTACGGCATGCGCGAGCTGAACCTTGAGTGGTCCACTACCACCACGGTAAGCGTGTACGAGAACGTACAGCGGCTGCTGGAGGTCCCCAGCGATGCCCGTCCCTTCGTCATGCTCTTCGCCGCCATTGGAGCGGCGGTCATGCTCGGGCTCATCGTCTGCTACCAGCGCTTTTACTGGTGGCCGCTGCACCCCCTCGGCTATCTGGCCACTTACAGTTCGGCCATGCGCATTCTGTGGTTCAGCTTCTTCGTGGGCTGGGCCGTGAACGAGCTGGTGCTGCGCTACGGCGGCATGGGCCTGCACCGCAGGGTACGCCTGTTCTTCTTCGGGCTTATCCTGGGCGATTTTCTCATGGGCGGCATATTCGCGGGACTGGGCGTATGGACAGGGTCGAGCTACATGACGATGCCCGACTAACGGCAGATCATCGAGAGAAACGGACGGGACGGAAGCCGAATGTACGAGGACAAGGAACTCCGCGAGTATCGGGACCTGCTGCAGCCGCCTGAGCATTTCGAGCAAGGCTTCGACTGGAAGACCTTGGTCGGCGCGGTGTTCATCGGTTTCCTCATGATGCCCGGCTCCATGTACCTGCAGCTCGTCATCGGCCAAGGCATTGGCCCGGCCGCGCGCTGGGTGACCATCATCCTGTTTGCCGAAATCGCCAAGCGTTCCTATACGCAACTAAAACAGCAGGAGATATTCCTGCTCTACTACATGGCGGGCGCTGCCCTGGCCTCGCCTTTCCAGGGTCTACTCTGGCAACAGTATCTGGTGCAGTCCGACGCCGCGCGCATGCTGGGGCTCGCCGAGTACATCCCCTCCTGGGTGGCCCCGCCCGCCGCGTCCGAGGCGCTGGCCGAGCGTTCTTTCTTCCATCGCGACTGGCTCGTGCCTATCTTGCTCCTGTTCGGCGCGCAGCTCATCCAGCGCATCGATCAGTTCGGCCTGGGCTACGCCATGTACCGCCTGACCTCGGACGTGGAGCGCCTGCCCTTTCCCATGGCGCCCGTGGGTGCGCTAGGCACCATGGCCCTGGCCGAATCCACCGAGGAACGCGAAAAGAGCTGGAAATGGAGGGTGTTCTCCATCGGCGGGGTCATCGGTCTGGCCTTCGGAGCTGTTTACGTTCTGCTGCCCACGGTCTCGGGCCTCGTGTTCACCCAACCCGTGCACATCATTCCCATTCCCTGGATCGAGCTGACGCCCCACACCCAGGACTGGCTGCCGGCCGTGGCCACGGGACTGCAACTCGACCTGGGGCTCCTGTTCGTGGGCATGGTACTGCCTTTCTGGGCCGTCATTGGCGGCGGCATCGGTGTGCTGTTCACCTTCATCGCCAACCCGGTGCTGCTCGATCAGGGCCTGCTGCGGCGCTGGCAGCCCGGCATGGGGACCGTGGACACTATCTTCGCCAACAACTTCGACTTCTACCTGAGCTTTTCCATCGGCCTGGGCTTGGCCATTGGTCTTCTCGGAATCTGGCATGTGCTCAGGACCCTCCGCTCAAGCGAGCGCAAGGATCGAAATTCGCTACACATCCTGCTCCATGGCAAACCTGAGCGCGGAGATATCAACTTTTTCCTGTCCATCGGCATCTATGTTGTCTCCACCCTAGCCTACATCGCCTTGTGCATGGCCCTGGTGCCGAGCTTTCCCTGGTTCTTTTTCGCCCTGTACGGTTTTGTCTATACGCCCTTCATCTCCTACGTTTCGGCGCGCATGGAAGGCATAACTGGCCAGTTCGTGACCCTGCCGCTGGTGCGCGAGGCCTCTTTCATTGCTGGCGCGCGCTACTTCGGCTACACCGGCATCGAGATCTGGTACGCACCCATCCCCATCCACAACTACGCCGAATCCACACTGGAATTCCGTCAGATCGAGCTTACCGGCACCAGCCTGCGCGGCATCATCAAGGCCGAGGTCGTTGCCTGGCCCATAGTATTCGTGGCAAGCATACTTTTCTCGCAATTCCTGTGGCGCCTGGCGCCCATTCCCTCCGCGGCCTATCCCTATGCCGCGGAGCTGTGGCATCTGCAGGCCCTGAACACGCTGCTTATGCAGACCTCGACCCTGGAGGGCAACTCGCTCTTCTTCCAAGCCCTCAGCGGCCCCATCGTGCTGGCAGGAGCGGTGCTGGCGCTAATCCTGTACAATATTCTCAGTATCCTGGGATTGCCGCTCATGCTCGTGTACGGCCTGGTACGGGGCCTGGGCCAGACGACACCGCACACGCACATCCTGGAAGTCGCGGGAGCGCTCCTGGGCCGTTTCTACTTCCTTAAGCGTTTCGGCAAACCCTGGCGACAATACGCGCCCGTACTTCTGGCGGGATTCTCCTGCGGCATGGGCCTGGTGGGCATGTTCGCCATGGGCTGCACGCTCATCCTCAGCTCTCTCAACAAACTGGCCTACTGATGGATGCGATGGCCATGGACACGCACTACTTGGCCTGGAACGGCCTGAGCCTCACACGTCCGGCAGGCTGGGACCTGGCTGCCCTGGGACGCCAACGTCTACAGCTCGCAAGAAATGGAAAGCCGATGCTGGATGTACGCTGGAATCGCATCCGCGGGCGCTTCTCCTTCGACGCGCACCTGCGCAAGCTGGAAAAGGCGCACGACAAAAAACACGGGGGATTCTCAGTCACGAATGACCATAAGCGCTGGGACCTGGGTCCCGACATGGCAGCCCGTTCATTTGTTTGGGGTGATTCGGGCAAGGGCGGCAGGGGCGCCCTCCTCCATCATTCCGCCTCTTCAACAGCCATTCTGGTCCAAAGCAGCGGTCCCGCTGAGCAGGCCGAGGCTGTCTTATCCTCCCTGCACTGTCATTGGGCCGATCCACTCGTGCCCTGGGCCGTGTACGACTTGCGCGCCCAGACGCCGGGCTGTTTTCATTTGGAAGAATACGCGCTGCAGCCCGGGCGCTACCGACTGGCCCTGCGTTCCAGCAGGCAGCGGCTTGTCCTGCACCGGTTGGCGCCGGCCGACATCCTGCTGATCGGGCGCAGCTTGGTCATGTGGAGCCGTAAACACTTCGAGGCAGCCATCAGACGCTGCCACCTGATGATGGAGGAAACCGGAGATGTCGATGCCGTGACTTGGCGCAGACCGCTGCCCCCTGGAAGGCTCGCCAGCGCGACGGCCCTGCTGTTAAACCGTCCTGTGCACGCCTACATACGGGTCTGGCGGCCTGCCGGCCATAACCGCCTGCTGTGCGTGGAGATGCAGGGGGCCACACCGCTGGATAAAGATATGATTAAACAGGTAGTGAATTCGTATGCGACTGTCTAAGGGCAATACGGTAACGCATTCACAGCTGAGCCGGAAGGAAGCCCTCGCGTATAAGCCTGTTATCAGCAGAGAAGTCATGACGGAACGCACAGAAGCCGGCCTGGTGCGCATCCTCTATCCGATTGCCATCAAGCCATGGCTTGCAGGATTGGCCAAACGCCTTGGCCTAAAGGACCAAAAGTCCATGCTGCGCACTTTGGAATTGGACACCATGGGTTCCACGGTCTGGGACTGGCTGGACGGCCATAACACGGTACACGCGTTGGCCACCAAGCTAGCTGAACATTATGGCCTGCACGAACGCGAGGCCGAGGTGTCCATGTCCGCTTTTCTGCGTGAGCTTGGGCGGAGAGGCATAATCGGCTTGGCGCGCTGAACTGATAACTTCCGAAGAGTTTCCCGAGCAACGGGACCGGCTCAGACGTGCTGGCCCGCCGCGAAGCCCGAAGCCCAGGCCCACTGGAGATTGTAGCCGCCGAGCATGCCGGTGACGTCCAGCACCTCGCCGATGAAATAGAGGCCCGGCATCTGCGCGGCCTCCATGGTCTTGGAGGACAACTCGCGGGTATCAACTCCGCCGGCCGCGACCTCGGCCTTGGCAAAGCCTTCAATCGAGAGCGGCGTGACCCTGAATGAATGTACGCTGGCCAAGGCGGTCTCCTGTTCCGCGCGGGACAAATTGGCTACGGTCTTATCGCCAAGCTCTGCCGAGCAAAGCGCCGCTGCAAGGCGCGCCGGCAGCACGCGGGACAGGGCGTTACGCAGCTTGACCTTGCGGTCAGGCAGGCTGGCCAGGAAATCCACAAGTTGCAACTCCGGCAGGAAATTGATGCTGACTTCCAGGCCGGGTCGCCAGAAAAGCGAAACCTGCAAGGCCGCCGGACCACTCAGGCCCTCATGGGTGAACAGCAGGTGATCGCTGAAGGATCTGTCGGCAACCTGCGCGGTCGCTGGCAGGGAAATCCCGGCCAATCCGGCCAAGGGCCAGTCCTTGGCCATGACCAACGGCGCAAGGGCCGGCCGCACGGGCACTACCGGCAGTCCGAAATGTCGGGCAATGTCCAAACCAAGTCTGGTAGCCCCTACCTGGGGCCAAGCCGGACTGCCTGTTGCCACGACGAGCGAAGGGGCCAGGAACACGCCTTGGGACGTCGCGGCCCTGAACAACCGTTGTTCGCGGTCCACTTCGCGAATCGTGCAATCGAGCAGGATATCCACGCCCTGCCGATGGCATAGCGTCGTCAACAGTCCGGCGACTTCTCCCGCGCTGCCAAGGCAAAACAGGCGGCCTTGCTCACGCTCCTCCCAAGCAATGCCATGGCTGGAGAGCATCTCCATGGCCGCGTACTGGTCGAAGCGGGCCAAGGCCGATTTGCAGAAGTGCGGATTCGCGGAGACGTAGTTGGCCGCGGATACGTCCAGGTTGGTGAAGTTGCACTTTCCTCCGCCCGTAAGACGCAACTTGCGACCGGCCTTGCCGGCGTGGTCCAGCACGGCCACGCGCCGCCCCCGCTTGGCGGCCTCCATCGCGCACATGAGGCCCGAGGCTCCAGCGCCCAAGACCAGCACGTCATATCTCGCCTCTGTGGCCAACCCCACGCAAGCCTCCTGTCCGTAATGAAAAAGGGTGCGGCCATTCCGCACCCCCTATGCCAGGATGTCAATCGCTTCAGAAAGGATTTAGAGCATTTTGCTTTTGAAAATGCTCTGCAAGCCATGCGTCGGCATGGCTTGCCGCCGCGCAGGCGTAGGCGCAATTCACTTGCGCCGTCAACGCCGGAGCGGGCGTCTTAAAAGCAATCTGCTCTAAGTCGGCTAGTTGTCCTTGCCTTCTTCGTAACCCTCACCAAAGCTTTCAGCGCCTTCTTCGGCCTCCTCGGCTCCCTCGCCCGTAGCCTTGCCCATGTGATAGCAGCCGGTCAGGGCGGAGAAGGACAACAGGGAGACAATCAGGCAAATCAGCAGCTTTCTCATGTGGTACCTCCTTAGGCAGGTTGTCGGCCATATTCGTTATAGCCTGGCTTGGAGGTATCACAAGAGGGCACGGGTGATTATCACCCGTGCCCATCTATCTATTCTTCGATCACTGAAGGCCCCAGCTCGGGCACAACCTTGACGAATCGCTCCTCGGCCTGCTCCAGCAACAGGGCCACGGAATCCGCTTCCGCATCCTGGAAACTCTGGCGCAGGGACTCCAAGTAGCGGCCAAGGAGCAGATTCACGTCGACAAGACCCTTATCGCCCAGATCGCGCAAGGCTACCTTGGCGCCTGTCGCCAAACGCCTTGTCACGGATTCACGGGTGAATCCGAACTCGGGGTACAGGCATTGGTAGATAACTCCGCCCGTCATGCCCGAGCAGATCCAGGGACCCGGATCGCCCAGCATCACAACCCGGCCGCCCGTCATATACTCGAAGGCGAAGCCTTTGAGGTGCGCACGCGAGGCTATGTTGCCCTGCTCGTCGCGAACCGGGGCCGTGATGCGGCCGCCGAAGACGACGTCGGCTCCGGACATGCGCACGCAGGCCCGCGAATCAGCCATGTTCTGAATCATGATCGTTCCAGCAATGGCTCCGTAGGCCAAACTTTTCCCGGCCGAGCCATCCACGCGCCGGCCATGGCGGTTGAGGCCCTTGAGCACGGCCAGGCTGCCGCCCATGCCGCCCTTGGCCGGACCGTCCTGGGCTCCGCCCTCCACGAATACGTCGATGCCCTGTATCGTGAAGGCGCACAGCCCATTGCCCGGCACGGAATGGCTCAAGCGCAGGTCGGCACGACGACCATGCTCCATGCCGAAAGCCCTGACCATGTCTCCGGCCAGATAGGTGCCGATGGCCCGGTCCATGCTGCGCACGCCCTCGTCATAATAGACGACCTCCGAGCTACCCTCGCGGAAGCGCTGCATGGCCAAATCGGAGATGAGCCTGGTCAGGTGGTTCAACGGCCGCCGCACCTTGCGCGAAGCCAAGCCAGGACCGGATTCCCAGAAACCGCAGGACGTGGGCAGCCGCAGAAGATCGGCAAGATCCACATGATCGTTTGCGCTCTTCTGTACGAGAAGATCTGTACGGCCCACAAGCTCGCGCAGGTTCGTCTGCCCCATATCCGCCAGAATCGCGCGTACTTCGTCGCCTATGGTCCGCAGGAGGCGGACCAGGTTATCGGTTTCCTGCTCCACGAGCACTTCGGAGAAGCCCTTTACTCCGCGTGCTTCGGCTTCGGCCTTGGAGCTGAGCTGCGTGGAAATTCCGCGTGGGCAACGATCAAGATGGCAGCGCTGGCAGCTGATGCAACCAACACCCATGAGTGCCACGGTGCCAAGTCCCACACGATCCGCGCCCAGAAGAACCATGCGCACCACGTCCGCGCCGCTGCGCATGCCGCCATCACACCAGAGCTCGACAGAGCGACGCAGGCCGGATTCGCATAGGGCGCGGTGGGCCTCGCTCACCCCGATCTCGGCAGGCAGGCCGACGTACTTCTTGGCGTGCTCGCGCGCCGCGCCGGTGCCACCTTCGAAACCGCTCAGGGTGACGATGTTGGCACCAGCCTTGGCCACACCCACGGCAATGGTGCCCACGCCGCTGGTAACCGGTATTTTGACCGAGATGCGCGCCGTCGGGTTGGCCGTTTTCAGCTCGGTGATGATCTGGTGCAGGTCCTCGATAGAATAGATGTCGTGATGATTGGAGGGCGAAATGAGCGTGACGCCAGGCTTGCAGTGACGTGCCTGAGCCACCTTGGGCGTGACCTTGGTCCCCGGCAGGTGGCCGCCTTCGCCTGGCTTGGCGCCTTGGCCTATCTTGATTTCCAGAAAATTGGCAGAGTTCAGGAACTCCATGGACACGCCGAAGCGCCCCGAAGCGATCTGCTGCCCGCGATTATGGCGATACAAGCCGAGCATGTCGGGAATCTCGCCGCCCTCGCCGTTCATGCACACGATGTTAGCCTTGCGGCCCGCCTCGGCATAGACGCGAAACGAGTTCTCTCCCTGGGAACCGAAAGACATGGCCGAAATGACCAGAGGCATGTCATGCTGGCCGATGGAGATGTCCACATCGTCCATGGCCGGTCTGCGTCCGTTTTCGGCCTTACGGAAATCCAGCAGGTGGCGCAGGGCCGTAGGGCTGTCCTGCTCGAGCTTGCGCAAACCGTCGGCCATGTCGCGAAAGCCGGTCTTTCCCACTGCCACGTCGCGCAGCAGTTTTCCCACGCGTACATTTCTGCGCACATCCTTCTTCAGGGCCCGCACTCCCTTGGCGGCGGCGCATTCAAGGCGCTTGGCAGCCATGTCCTCAAGGGCTTCCAGGCTCAGGCCGGTTTCCTGCGCTGAACAGAAGCTTGGGCAGCCGAACACTTCAGCCAATTCCCTGGCAAGCCCAATGGAGGCGAAGATGCGGCCATAGCCGCACAGCTCGTGGATGCCCATTGTGGACATGACTTTTTCCATGCCCTGCTGCAGTACGGACATGGTGTTGCGCAGGACCTTGGAGAGCGGCAGCTCGGACGTGGCATGAACCGCGGCCCCGGCCCACAGCAACCTGGGCGCCAGGGCATCCGCACCCTGCCCAAGGAGGAACATGATATCATGCAGGTTGCGCACGGCCCCTGAGCGCACCACAAGGCTGAAACGCCTGCGCAGGCCCCGGCGCTCCATGTCTTGCAGCAGCCAGGCCGTGGCCAGGGCAGGGTCTACAAATACCCGGCCCTCCGTATGGCTATCGACAAAAGCACGCGAGTCGTCCATCACGAGCAGCATGGCGCCAGCTTCCACGGCTTCCGCCGCCTCGGCGCACAAGGCATCCAGGCGTGCTCGCAACGCACCTCGCTCCGGCACGAACGTAGCATCCAGCAGGCGCACGCGGGATAAATCCCGCCCTTGACCGGTAAAGAAGGCCAGCACTTCTTCCAAGGTCGCGGCCTTGAATCGGCGGGCCACCGTATCGATGGCTTCAACATCGCCCAGCCCGCGCTCCAGGAGGAGCGGCGTCGCCAGCTCCAGGCCCACAGATGTGGGCCCTTGCCCTCCGGCTTCGGGCCTTGGGCCGAGGATGACCCGCGTGGAGAAATGATCCGCCTCGCGCTCGCGGTCAATGGCCGGGTTGGTGACCACGGCCACATTCTCCTTGAAGAACTCGGATATGACGGGCAGAGCCTCCCACTCAAGGCAAGCCAGTGGTCCCTGATGACCCATGGAGCCGACAACGGGCTTGCCCGTACGCGCCACCTCCTCACGGATGTCCAGTTCGTACTGCTGCCAGCCCCAAGCCGCCAGCCTCGATGGGTGCAGGGCCTGATCCGCAGGTTCGGGCTGATCCAGCCAGGCTGAGTCGTCCAGGGCAAGCTTGCCCATGAATTGTCGACACGCCTCGGGTACGCCATGGCTAAATCGATGCTCCGGAGCATTGTCTCTGTGCCTGGCTTGGGCCAAGAGCTTAAGAGAACGCTGCAGTTCGCCCTGATCCAGAAC
Organism: Desulfocurvibacter africanus subsp. africanus DSM 2603; assembly: GCF_000422545.1. Taxonomy (NCBI): domain Bacteria; kingdom Pseudomonadati; phylum Thermodesulfobacteriota; class Desulfovibrionia; order Desulfovibrionales; family Desulfovibrionaceae; genus Desulfocurvibacter; species Desulfocurvibacter africanus. The sequence continues at coordinate 14,450 of NZ_AULZ01000011.1, read as the reverse complement.
CTGGGCACGACGTCCCCTGCCGGCCATGATGGCAATCTTCTCGCCTGGGGCCAGGGGCTTGGGGTCGTTGATGGTGCTCTCAAGGTTCACGACACCCTTCTCCGAGGACAAGAACCAGTCCTCATCGCTCTCGCCGAACCATAAGGGTCGCAGTCCCATGGCATCCACGCTGCCAAGGCATACGTCGCCCAAGCGGGCGATAATGGCTGCCGGTCCCTGAGCCGATGGCGGAAAGAACCAACGCAGATGCTCGTAGACCTTGCGCAGTTCCTCGTCGGCCAAGCGATCCACTTCGCTGTGGATGGCAGGGAAAAGCATCTCCATGGCCTCCAGGGGATCGACGCCATGCACGTGCATGAGTCCTTCGAGGATGCGATCGAGATCCTGGGAGTCGCTGCCGCCCGGCACTAGCGGTATATTCAGGGTGGCGGCCGTGCTGCGCAAACGCTCGATAGTGTTGATCTCGCCGTTATGGCCAAGCAGGGCAAAAGGCTGGGCGCGCTCCACCGTGGGCAGGGTGTTCGTGGAATAACGACTGTGTCCCAGGGTCATGATGGAACGCACGTCAGGATCTTGAAGGTCGGGATACACGCGCTGCAAGAGCTCGGGTACGCCGCGCACCTTGTAGACCACCGTATCCGGACTCAAGGAGGCGATATGCGCTTCCGGCAGTTCGGCTTCCAGGCCTGCCTTGACGCTGAACAGCAAGCGCGCGGTTTCCCGACGCCCCATGTTCGGAGCCATGCCCGTCACCTGCCAGAAGAGCGAAGGCTCGGCTCTGGCGTTAGGGCCGAGTTCCTGATCGCGGGTATTGCCGGCCAGCTCGGTCAGAAGGTCCAGCCCAGCTTCCCTTAAGCCTGCCCGCATACGTTTCATGAGCGCATCATGTTCATCACGCAATTTCGCGGGCAGCAGAAAATGGCCCACGAAGAAGCCACGTCCCTCGGCCAGATGCGGGCTGAGTCCCGCAGCCTCCAGCCGATGGCTCCAGGCAAGGCGGGGAATATCGGTCATGACTCCACAGCCGTCGCCTTCGTCGTTGATGTCCCCCGAGCGGTGGGCCATCTTCTTGAGCGCCTCGATGGTGCGGGCGATGTTCGTGTGCGTGGAGCGGCCTTGCTTGTCCACATAGGCGATAATGGCGCAGGCGTCTTGCTCCCTGGCCACTTCGAACGGCCGGAGCCCTCTTGAACGGCTCATGCATCCCCCTTGACTGTAGAATTCTTAGCGCTAAGCAACGGCAGGAGCCCCCTGCTGTGGAATGCGGCACATCCGCGTACACCACCGGGTGGGCAGGCAGCATACAACAAGCGGTGCATAGTCGTCAGCAGCGTTATTCGCCTACGAGATTTGCCAGGATGAGGCCGTAAAACTCGCCACCATGAACGGCTATGTACCGCCAGCCGAGGTGAGCGCGACAGCCACGACACACCCCTACCTGCCACTCATACCCAGGAAACCATGTGAATTCAAGACTTGGCAGACCAAGAGGAGCGCAGCCAGGGGCGGCACCAAAACAGCCTATCTCAAAAACCAAGCCGTAAGGATTGCAGAAGACGTGCACATGCTTTCCCTGCACCTCCGTACGCGCATTTTCGGCTGTAACTCGATGGAGGCAAGTTTTGCAGAGCAGAAAGCGCGGCTTGCTGTCCTCGATGCTTTCAGCATTCGCCGCAGGCGCCTGCCAATCAGACTTGCACTCTTCCGCCCCGCGCAGGAGCGGATACTCGGAATGCGCGGAAAACCTTGCGTTGGTATCCAGGGAGCCAATAAAGCGCACCATACGCCGTCAATAGCACCCTTGCCGCCTACTTTCCAGGCTGAAGGTTACAGGGCGGATCCGCTTGGACCCATGATTAGGACGCGGCTAGCCGTCTGAAGTGTCTACTCGGAGCGTCTACTCGATAATGGCGTATCTTCGTCTGGTCGTATCCTTGTCGAACGCATTGAAGTGCCACCATTCGATGGCCAAAGGTTGGAAGCCCGCCTCCAGCATCGCATTTCGCAAGATCTCCCTGTTTGCGACCTGTTCCGGCGATAGCATGCCTTCCCTAAGGAACCGTTGCTCCTCGCGGGGTTGCGCCAGCATTCCGAAGTGATCCACCCTTGTGCCCATATCCAAGGGAGTTCCGTCGGCCCTGGCAATGGTCACGTCCACAGCCGCACCATAATTGTGCATGGAGCCGCGAGCGGGATTGGCGACATATGGCTGCATGGGCGTGTTCTTGACCATTTCCCACATCCGTTGCTGCACGGATCTCGGCCGAACGCCATCCAGCAGGAGGAGCACCAGGTCGGGATTCCGATCATGAAGACGCGCATGCGCCTCCTTCAGCATCAAAGCCGGCTCGGGATGGAGATAGCACTTACGCAGATCCCCATAGACATTCTCGCCCATGAAGTTGTCACTTCGGGCATATTTGAGGTCGACCAGCAGCAAGGGATCGGTCGTCTGGACATCGATTAGCCCTTGGCCGATCAGCCTGCGCTCGATATCTCCCTTGCCATCGGTATGTCCCCCGGCAGCGGGAGAATGCATTGGGCTGGAACCAGCGAAAGCATCGAGCGGATTGGCAAGACAGGCCAGGGACGCAAGACCAATTATGCGCAGAGCGCTTCTTCGTGTGTATTTTTTCGTGTGCATGGTTGGAGCGTGCTTGCTGAAGTATATGCAGCGGCTCAAGCCGGGAAACGCTTGTCACCCGAAGCAACAAGCTCTGGGCGAAATAATCAGAGCCGCAGACAAGGCCATAAATACGGCAGTGATCGTTTGACCTCGTGAAGACTCTCCAGTCGTGCAAAAAACGGGCTAGTGGCCAGGATGAATCGTCGGTCCAACCTGTTGGCTCAGCCAATCAAGCCCGACATCATAAAATATGTCGTGCTTGCCCTCGAAGAGCACCAGGGTTGCATTCTGGGATGTTCTTTCAAAGATTTTGGGCCATTCATGTCTTGAGTCGGCCTCGGCGGTGCGACTGCCCAAGAGACGGGAGGGAAGCCGTCCTTGCTTGTCGATAAAAAGCATGTCCTCCTTGGAAAACACGTCTTCTGCTGCGGCCAAATCATTGAAAGCGCGCAGGGAATGGCTAGGCGGCACATAGTCGTCATTTACCCCGACAGCGATCTGAATTCGTACACCTTTGCCCCTGGCCTCTTTAAGATAGGCCGACGGGCTTCGCTGTGCGCAATCCTTGGCTGCTTTCGAGCCCGGAGAAGGAACACCGCCACAGGAGGCGGTTATATGAGAGACGTAATGTCGTGTAGGCTGGAATTCCTGATTATAGCGAAACCAATCATTCAGATCATAGACAGGTACCCAGGCAGATACGGCCGTCCAGAGCTCAGGATATTTCCCAGCCATGACCAGAGCGCTCATGGCGCCACCTGAAAAGCCTATGAGATAGATTCTGGATTCATCGACATTGGCGTTGTTCTGTGCGTAACGCAGAGCATCGATAATGTCTTGGATTGCATGCTTAGATGCAGTGGCTTGAGGTTTATTATTAACGCCTCTGAAATCGGGATGGATAAAAACCCATCTGTTTTGCACCGCCCAAAGCGCATACGGGATGCTGGCTTTCTGGGTATAATCGTCGCTCCAGCTATGCAACGCAACCAAGAGAGGTCTCTTGGTTTTAGAGTCTGGATCATAGAATAAAGCTTGCTGCTGCGTACCGTCAGAAGTGGAGGTGATCCGGATTGTACGAACTTGAGGAGCATCCTTCTCCCAGGACAAGCGCTCAGGCAAATCAGAGAAGGTACCCAAAGCCTCTGAAGGCTTAAAACCTGCCGCCAATCCCAGACGTAATTCTGCGCAAGCGAGAATAAGACAGAACACGACGGCCAGCCTGAGCCAGGTGGATGAAACCAGCTTGCGTTTCACGATCGCACCGGGCTCAGGCTCAGCGAGAGTTTCCATCTAGACAGGTTACATCATATATTGCAGTCATGTAGATTATTTTTAAATGCATGGAGGTGGTCCCGATTGTCCGGGCAGGTTGGCGATGAAACAAGGTGTAGCCGGTGTGCTGTTCACTCCGTCGAACGAGCCGAAGCCATGTCAGAAGTGCTTCTCGGATTAAGTATGATTGCTCCCGCATTATAGAGCATTTTGCTTTTGAAAATGCTCTGCAAGCCATGCGTCAACATGGCTTGCCGCCGCGTAGGCGTAGGCGCAATTCACTTGCGCCGTCAACGCCGGAGCGGGCGTCTTAAAAAGCAATCTGCTCTAGGGCCTGTTCACACTAAAGCAGTTTATGAATGAAGATAAGGGCCCAGAGAAATTGCTTCAAACGTAACGCGCTATAATAACTTTTGTTCTTATATAGCGTTAACAGGCCCTAGTCAGGCGCTGCAAACCTCAAATGTACGATTTCTTCGTCGCCTGACTATAAACACAACGGAAAAAACCCCACCAGCTTCACCTGATGGGGTTTGTAGATGAGATTGGGGCCACTGTGGCCTTTTAGTCTACGAGGTAGCCTCGACCTCTTTGCGTTCGTCCAAAGAACTACCGGGACCAAAACTGAGAAGAATTGGTGCGGCTACAAAGATGGAAGAGAACGTGCCGGTGCCGATACCCACGAGCAAAGCCAAAGCGAAGTCATGGATCACGCCGCCACCAAACATCCAAAGGCAGAGAATAACCAGGAGCGTGGTGCCCGAGGTTAGTATGGTACGGCTCAAGGTCTGGTTGATGCTAGCGTTAATGGTCGCGGCGAAATCTTCGCGCGCGCGGCCCTTCATGTTCTCGCGAATCCGGTCGAATACGATGATCGTATCATTTAGCGAGTAGCCGATAATCGTGAGCACTGCGGCGATTGTAGTCAGGTCGAATTCCTTGCCCAGAACTGAGAACACTCCCACAGTGATGAGCACGTCATGCACCAGAGCAATCACTGCGCCGAGCGCGAAACTGAGCTTGAGGAACCAGCAAAGACCCAAGGTTATCAACATGGCGGCAAGAATAAGCCACGCCATGGGTATGCCGAGCAGCTTGAGTAAATAGATACCAGTTGCGAGTCCCGCAGCCATGGCAATGGCCGCAAACCAGCGTTGCTCGAAGCGGCCAGATATGTAAATTGCGATGATCAGCACGGCGTAAAACACTGCCTCCAACGCCTTGGAGCGCAGGTCAGAGCCGACCTTCGGCCCAACCATCTCCAGCCGTTGCACTTCGAACCCCAGACCGGGCAGATCTGAAGACAAGGCATCGCTCACACGTTTGCGCACTGTATCCGAGGGGATATCCGAGGCAGAAGTACGGACCAGGAACTCGTAATCATCTTCTTGACCGAAGCTTTGAACCACAAGCCCAGGCAGGTCGGTATCGCCAAGGGCGCTCTTGAGTTGATCGACTTCGACCTGCTGGTCAAATTTGATCTGCACGATCATGCCACCAGCGAAGTCGATGCCATACTGTGGCCCGCCTTTGACGAGCAGTGAGCCGAGTCCGGCCAAGATGACCGTCAAGGAGATAATATAGGCAATGCGGCGTATGCCAATGAAATTAATATTGGTATTCGGCTTGATAATCTGGAAGCCCATGAGCGCTCTCTCCTAGATGTTCAGGGTCCGCAGTTCCTTGCGACCGGACGTGTACAGGTCAAATATGACCCGAGAAACGAAAATGGCCGTGAACATGGAGGACAGGATGCCCAGAATAAGCGTCACGGCGAAGCCGCGGATCGGGCCGGTCCCGAACTCATAGAGGATTACAGCCGCGATGACCGTTGTCACGTTGGCATCAAGAATGGTCAATGTTGCTCTGCTGAAGCCTTCAGCAATAGCCGCTCTGGGAGTGACTCCGTTGCGCAACTCCTCGCGGATGCGCTCATAGATAAGCACATTGGCGTCCACGGCCATGCCGATGGTCAAAATGATGCCCGCGATGCCAGGCAAGGTCAATGTAGCGCCAAAAGCGGCCAAGCCAGCCATGATGAGCACCAAGTTGAACAATAAAACCAGATCGGCGACAATGCCGGCCAAGCCATAATACAAAACCATGAAGGCCATGACGACCACGAGGCCGATAATACCTGCCCTGAGGCCCTGATCGATGGATTCCTGCCCCAAGGATGGCCCCACAACCCTCTGTTCAATGACCGTTACCGGCGCCGGCAGGGATCCGGCGCGCAGGACGACGGCCAGATCGTGGGCCTCGGCCTCGGTGAAGCTGCCCGAGATGCTAGCTCTGCCGCCGCTTATCTTTTCCTGAATGACCGGAGTCGAGTAGACAACGCCATCCAGCACTATAGCCATCTGCTTGCGCACGTTCTCGCCGGTGATGCGCTCGAAGTCGCGTGCGCCGCGTGCATTGAAGGTCAAGCCGACATAAGGCTGCCCGAACTGGTCGAAACTTACGTTGGCATCGGTAATGGCCTCTCCGGTGAGTACAGCGTCACGCTGGAGTACGACGGATGTTTCGACTGTTCCACCATCGGCAGAGGTTCTGCGCATGGTCGCCAGTTCGCGTCCGGGAGGGAGAACGCCCGAGGCTGCCTGCTGCGGGCTCATACTGTCGTCAACGATCTTGAACTCAAGATGCGCAGTCTTGCCGATAATGGCTATGGCGCGTTCGGGGTCCTGCAACCCCGGGAGCTGCACCTGGATGCGACCACCCTGTTGCTTGCGGATATCGGGTTCGGCGACACCAAACTGGTCAATGCGATTGCGGATGGTCTTGACTGCCTGGTCCACCGTTAGGTTGGTAAAATAGTTGCGATATTCCTCTGTCGGGGCGAGCACGTACTCGATACGCCCATCCTCTCCAGGCTCCTTGGACTCGATGCGAAGACCTTCAAAGCTTTGCTTCAGGAGGCTCTCGAATGATTCCTGTTGCCCGGATTTAACCAAAGCCAAGCGCAACTTGGCGCCCGCTATGACCTGCGGCTTGATGACAGCCAATTCCTTATCTCGGGCCAAGTCACGAATATCTCGCCCACTTTGGGACAAGGAATTCTCAAGTGCCTTGCGCACATTGACGTCGAGGGTGAGGTGAATGCCGCCTTTGAGATCAAGGCCCAGGCTGATCCTGTCATTTGGCAGGAAAGAGCCGATAGCCCTATCCACGGCGGGGATGGAGGGCATCATATAGACCAGTCCAATAATGGCGGCGATGAGCGAGAGCGCCAGCCTCCAGCGCAAACTGCCTTTCATTGTCACTCCTTGATGGACACACTTAAAAGGCGCCCAAGTTTTAGCACTTAGGCTTTGGGTGTCAACTCACGCGCGCCACCCCAAAAAACAAGCCGCCCGTCGAGGCTTGGCCTCCACGGGGACTTGTTGAAAAGAGGCGCAGGGACAGGAAGGCTACTCGGCCTTTTCCTTATCTGCTTCCTTGGCCTTCTCTTTCTTATCCTTCCGCGTATCGGCTCTGGTGGCTTCGCCAGGACCGGATATAAAGCTGCGGTTGACCTTAATGCTCATATCCTTGGCAATCTCAACGGTCAGGACATCGCCATCCACATCGATTATACGGCCGTAGATGCCCCCGCTGGTCAGCACGTAGTCTCCTCGCTTGAGGCCACCCAAAAACTCTCTGTGCATTTTGGCCTTTTTCTGCTGTGGCCGGATGAGCAGGAAGTAGAAGATGGCGAACATGAGGATAAGAGGCAGGAAAGAGGTGATGGGATTCCCGCCAGCTCCTCCGCCTGATGGCGCAGCCCCCATGGCATGGGCAATGCTCGTGAACGACATAACTCCTCCTTCTTAGTCTTGCTACCGTACCCGCTCAGCAAGGTACGTACATGTTTCCGTAAGGTCTATGAGAAAACGGTTTCACTTTAAAGAACGATTCCGCAAGGATGTGCTGGGCATCCAGGCCAAGCTCCAGGGCGAAGTCCGTGACCATCTCTCGGATGCGTGCCTTGTCGGTCTCGTCCACGGGCTCACTGGTCAAGTGTGGCCCAAGCTGTGTATCGGGCACAGGTCCGCGTACATAGATCACGCCACCATGCATTCCCGTGCCTAGGCTGCGGCCGCAGATAGGCGCATAAGGCTTATCGCTGAACATGCCAAGCAGAATGATGGAGCCGCCAGCCATATACTCGCCTAAGAAGTCTCCAGCCTTGCCACCAATAACGATGACCGGCGATTTCTCCTTGTAGGCCTTCATGTGAATGCCCACGCGATAGCCCACGTCTCCGCGAATGTAGAGTCTGCCCCCGCGCATGCCATACCCGAGAACGTCCCCGGCGATGCCGTTAACAACGACCTTGCCGTCATCCATGGTATTGGCGACGCCATCCTGGGCGTTACCCTCCACTCGAATGGATGGGCCGTTCATGAACGCGGCCATATCCTGGCCAGGCACTCCGTTGATCTTCAAACTAAGCTCGCCTTTGAGCCCAGTGAAGATATAACGCTGTCCATTGACGTTATTCAGCTCGATCTCACGGACACCGCCAGTCACCGCATCGCGGATGCGCTCATTAAGTTGGCGGTAGTACACTCCTTTCGCATCGAGCACAAGCTTTTGATCGGCCAACTTCAATTCTCCAGCGTTGCGATTACGGGCTCGCCCGCCTTGGGTGCCCAGACCTTGTCCAACGTTCCGCTCACTTCGCGGATAGAACTTTCCTCGCTGGACATGTAGACCCGCTTGCCTTCCTCGGCCACCACCAGGGGCCGCAACTTGACCCTGTCATTAAGGCCCATCATGAAATCGCCGGCCGTAACCAGGATAGCGAAGGGACCATTGAGGCAGGCCGAACCGTACACCATGCGCAAGGCCTTGAAGGCATCCTGTTGTTCCTTTGGCATACGGGCAACATCATCCCAGAATGGCGGCGAAAAAACCCAGCTGGCCATGCGTAAGGAGAGCTTGTGCCGGCGCACAAGCATATCCAAAAGATAGGCCACCACCTCGGTGTCAGTCATGAGCGTGCACAGATAATCATGCTCGCAGAGGTAGCGGCGATTGATGCCATAGGAAGAGATTTCACCGTTGTGTACTATGGACCAGTCGAGCAAAGTAAAGGGATGCGCTCCGCCCCACCAGCCCGGCGTGTTGGTGGGAAAACGGTTATGGCCAGTCCAGATATAGGCTTTGTACTCGTCCAGACGATAGAAATCGGCCATATCCTCGGGAAAGCCCACGCCCTTGAAGGCACCCATGTTCTTGCCGCTGGAGGCAACGAAGGCGCCGGGAACGTTCTGGTTGATGTGCATGACCACGCTGACGATGTAATCCTTTTCGTCACGCTCTTTCCACTTGGGCCTAGCATCTTTGACTTTAAGGAAGAAACGCCAAAGCACGGGCGGATTGGTCACGACAGGGGTCCGCCGGGTGGGGATGGGTTGAGCTTCCTTGATCTCGAAGAAGTGCTTGAGGACTTCCTCGGCCCTTTCCAGTCCAGCCTGATCATCGCACATGAGGTGGAAACACCAGTAATCGGCCAAGTCTGGATAGATTCCATAAGCAGCGAAACCGCCGCCCAGACCATTGCCGCGGTCATGCATGGTGCACATGGCCTTGATGGGCATATCGCCCGGAATCAGCTCGCGGTCGCGGGCGATGACGCCAAATACACCGCAGCCGGATATATCTTTCTCGAAGTCGTGATATCTATGTGGCGCTTTCATGAACTCCTACTCCAGGGATGCACGATCCGGTCATTTAGCTCGCAGCCGTGCCGCTTTCCGGGTTCCATTGGTTCTTGAAGATCTCTTCCGGCCACAAGAGCGCGCAGGGTTGGCCCGAGATGAGTTGTTCTTTGACTTCGGAAGTCAACGGCAGCTTGAAGCGAATGAAGCCGGTGTAAAGACCGGCACAATCGATATCTCCGACCAGGACGTAGCCAACCAGGCGATCTTCCTTGAAAACGAGCTTGCGATATGATTGTTTCTGCTCATTGAGCAGCGTGTGAACGTCGAAGCCCTCTTCCGGCGGATTGACCAAGCCAACCGAAGTTGTGGCCAAGCCATAGAAGCTGATCGAGTTCATGGCCAAACCGCCTTCGAATGGCCGGTCGGCGCCAGCCATGTTCATTCCCGCGGTAAAGCCCTGATTGTAGGCATTGGGCCAGATGGGGACCACGCGGTTGTCGCCCGCGATCATGTCCAAGGCCTGCACAACGTCTCCCGCGGCATAAATGCCCGGAATGCTGGTCTGCAGCCGATCATCAACCTGGATGCCGCGATCGACCTTGAGCCCGGCCGCAGTTGCCAGGGATTTCTCCGGGACGACGCCGATGGCCACGACCACGGCTTCGGCTTCCAGGAAACGGCCATCGGACAGGAGCACGCCCTTGAGCGTCCCATCCTCGCCCCGCTTGATCTCCTTGGCCGAAACCTTACAGAAAATATGCAGCCCCACCCTGTGCAGTCGGCCCTGCACCAGATTACCCGCATCATCGTCAAATGCGGCGGACAGAACCCGCGGCGCAAGCTCCACGATGCTCACGTCCACGCCACGGTCAAAAAGGGCTTCAGCAGCCTTAAGGCCGATTAGCCCGCCGCCGATGACCACCACGCGCCGCAAGCTGCCAGCCAGCTTATCCAGGACCCGCGCATGCTCGGCCGTGGTGAAGTTGTAGATGCCAGGTCCCTGCAGGCCTGGAATTGGCGGGTTAAAGGGCGTTCCGCCAGTGGCCAGCATAAGCTTGTCATAGCCGATGGTCTCGCCCGCAGAGGTGACAACGCAACGCTTCTGCGTGTCGATGGATGTGACCGTGGTACCGAGCTTCAGCTCGACCAAGTTTTTTTCGTAGTAGTCGCCTGGCCGGAGCGGGATATCCGAAGAGCCTATCTTGCCAGCAAGCATGTAGGAAATGAGCGGCCTGCCGTAGATGGGTTCATTTTCGGCGCTGATGACCACGATGCGCCCTTGCTTATCATATCGCCGTATGCCTTCGATGGCGCCCAGGGTTGAAGCGCCGCCGCCGATGATTACATAGGTCATGTCATTCTCGCTTGAATTTGGAGGGCCCGAGCGACTAGCGCTCCTCGTACTTGAGGGCCCGGTTTGGACATGCCTCTACACAGGCAGGCATCTTCCTGCCCTTGCACAGATCGCACTTGACGATCTTCTGCTTGGCCGCGTGCCGTTTGATGGCCCCGAACGGGCAGGACATAACGCACGACCAGCAGCCCACGCATTTGCTCTCGTCGTACTCGGTGCGGCCGCTCTCCGGGTCCTTGCTCAGGGCACCGGAAATGCAAGCTGCTACGCAGGCTGGTTCGGCACAATGCCGGCAGGACAGAGCAACGCAGGTCGGACCGCTTTGATACACCGCCTTACGGGAAGACAGGCCCGCAGCCTTCTCTTCCCTGTGCGCGATGATAATATCCTGACTCTTACTATGCACGGTCAAGCAAGCCACCTCGCAGAGGCGGCAACCAATGCAGACTTCCTTATCGGGGTAGACGCGTTTCATGTCTCTTACCTCCCGGCGTGCTTGACGCCGAGAATGTCTAACTCGGTGTCGTTCAGGCCCACGCCGCGCAGCTTGTCGCGGTTGCCACGCAGACTCTCGATGGAGTTGAGTCCCATGCCGCCAAGCATCTCCTGTATTTCGTGGCCCCAAGCCTTGATGAGGTTGGCCATCTTCTCGGCCGCCACATCCGGATTCTGGCGCCTGGCCAGGCTGGCTTCATTTGTGGCGATGCCCCACGGGCACTTGCCCGTATAGCAGCGGCCGCAGACCGTGCAGCCCACGGAAATGAGCGTGGCCGTGCCGATGTACACGGCATCGGCTCCCAGGGCGATGGCCTTGACGGCATCCGCGCTACAGCGAATGCCTCCCGAAGCCACGATCGAGGCCCGGTTGCGTATCCCCTCATCGCGCAGGCGCTGATCCACGGCGGCCAGGGCCAGTTCCATGGGCAATCCCACGTTGTCGCGAATCATGGCAGGAGCTGCACCTGTGCCACCACGCATGCCGTCAATAACCACAATATCAGCGCCGGCGCGCACCACACCCGAAGCGATTGCCGGGGCATTGTGCACTGCGGCGATCTTAACGGAAACGGGTTTAGTATAAGCCGTAGCTTCCTTGATGGCATAGATGAGCTGATGCAGGTCCTCGATGGAGTAGATGTCGTGGTGAGGGGCCGGCGATATGGCATCGGAGCCGATTGGCACCATACGTGTTTCGGATACGCGCGCATCAATCTTCTCGCCGGGCAGATGACCGCCGATACCGGGCTTGGCGCCTTGACCAATCTTAATCTCAACGGCCGCACCAGCGTTCAGGTAGTCACTGTGCACGCCAAAACGGCCCGAAGCTACCTGCACAATAGTATTCTTGCCGTACTTGTACAGCGAACGGTGCAAGCCGCCCTCGCCAGTGTTGTACATGGTCCCGCTAGCGGTTGCGGCCCGGGCCATCGCCACATGCAAATTAAAGTTGATTGCGCCGAAGCTCATAGCCGCGAACATGATCGGCACTTCGAGTTCCAACTGCGGCCCTATCTGGGTCTTGAGGCGGGGTCCTTCGGAAGCTTCCTCGAACTCTAGTCTGCTGGGCTTAGTCCCCAGGAACGTCTTGAGTTCCATGGGCTCGCGCAACGGGTCGATGGAAGGGTTGGTTACTTGGCTAGCATCAAGAAGCAGCTTATCCCAGTAGACCGGGATATTGGTCGGGCAACCCATTCCACCCAGAAGCACACCGCCTGTATCAGCCTGCTTATAAATGTACTTGAGAAATTTTGGATTCCATACGGCATTATCGCGAAATTCGGTGGGCTTATGTCGTATGGTCAAGCACGCCGTTGGACAGAACGCCTCACAACGATGACAACCTACGCACTTGGAGCTGTCATGCCGCACACTCTTGCGTACGTCATCCCAGAAGTGCGCTCCATAGGAACATTGGCGGACGCACACCTCACAATTGATGCACGCCTCTTTGTCCCTCTCGATGGCATAATCGTAGTAGGACTTGTTGATGGGATTAAACAGCAAGACACAACCCTCTACTAGCTGGTGGTTTGAGCAATCCCCCCGTTTGGGCTGGGGACGCACGAGGACCTCGGTCGAGAAGGATTAACCCGCCTGAAGAGCTAGGTACCCAAGCCTATCGCAAATTATTAGCAAAAACGTTTCCAATTTCGTTAAGCAGTTGAACCTTGATTTTCATCTTCGCAGCGACGGCTGCCCAGGACCAAGATTCAAGTGTTCGCACTACTCATGCAGCCTCATCAGGCCATTTTCGCACGCTCTTCTCTTCACCAACTCATGCGAAAAACAGGTTGTTCAACCAGACAAATTTGTACGAAATCTCCAAATCCCACTTGAGGTGGAGCTATTTTGTGCAACAACCGGACCTATGCATCCTTTATTCTACACAGAATGGAAGAACTATGGCTCACGAATGAAAGCGGCCCCCAAAGGCCGTTTTTTCACGCTAAACTCAAATTTTACTCACTCCGGAGACATCATCTTGCCATTTGCGACTGCCATCTTTTGACAAATTTTGTTAAGGCCAGCCCAAAGTCAAACAAATATGTACAAAGGTTGCAATTACCAGAGAGTAAGAGCACGAATCCGCAGTTTCTGGAGTGTCTCCGCTAAAATGGACATTCCGCAGCTGCTATTGAACGGATGAACTCCCGGGAAGATTTCATCCGCAGCCCCTTGTGAGGATGTCTCTCGTTGTAGTCCTCGAACCAATCCGCGAAGTGGTAGCGGACAATTTGTCGGCCCATAAGGACAAAGTAGCCCTGGAATTGATCAGGCCACTGAGGCCGGCTTCTGGCCGCCAGTGTACTCGACCGAGCAAAAATGTGGATCAAAGTGAAAGAGAACCTCCGGGCGGCCAAGATCCGTACAAGGAGGCTCCTTACAAGCACTCGCGGTTGCCTTGGATAAGGTCTCCCCTGATGATGCCAGAGGCTGATTCTGGGCCTGCGGTATGTCTCACCTTACTAGAAAAGTGCTCTAGCGGGATTCAGGCGTTTGGCCTGGATGAGACGGCCTGCACGCGCAGCCATCTTAGTAAACGCATGCATTCCACGACAAGCGCGAAGAATCTTTTTCTCCAACTTAAAAAAGGTCCTTGACGAGCGAGGGGGATTTGTTTAATCCACTACCTCGCCGCTAGCGCGGAACGCTTTCCCCGGTAGCTCAATAGGCAGAGCGGGTGGCTGTTAACCACTAGGTTCGCGGTTCAAGTCCGTGCCGGGGAGCCAGGAATTTTAAGCCCTTTGGAGCATATCCAGAGGGCTTCTTTTTTGTGTGTATCTATGTGAAGCGCGGAGCGCCCGCCCTGATTGGATTTCTCTGCTATACCGGTTGAGCGACCGGGAGAGGAATTGCCGCCCTGCTTACCAGTTAAGTAAAGGCCTTGAGCAAATAAAAAGCAAGCCCCCTTCCGCTGGCGGAAGGGGGCTTGCTAATTTTACGACTGGCGCAAAGGCAGTCGCTCTATTTTGTTGGCTAAAACTCCAAATGCTTGGGCGTGCGCGGAAAGGGGATGACATCGCGGATGTTCGTCACACCCGTGACC